>NZ_JBHTLK010000001.1:10507-117239 GCF_042678885.1 Saccharothrix hoggarensis | reverse complement strand
GGCGCGCCGCCGACCGTCCGCGCGCACTGCGACGCCGTCGAGGTCGCCGACCTGCTGCTGGGCTCGCCCCCGCCGCAGCTGTCCGCCGCCGAGCACGTCGAGCGGTTGCGAGCGTCGCAGGACCCCGTCACCGGCCTTGTCCCCGACTGCGGACCGGACGATGAGCCGGGCACGTTGCCCGCTCCCGCGCCCGACGGGTGGGTTGACGACGGCGCGGCCGAGTACCACGTGCTGTCGGTGGGCTACGCGCTCGACCTGCTCGGCTCGCGCTTCGCCCACCCCGTCCACGTCGCCGCGGGCATGACGGCCGGACGGCTCGTCGCGAGGCTCGACGCGTTGCCGTGGCGCACCCGCGCGTGGTCCGCCGGCGCGTGGGTCGACACGTGGGCGACGGCCGCGTACCGCAACGCGGAACTGGGGGTCGAGCCCGCCGATCCCGGTGCGCTGGAAGCGTTGTTCGGCTGGCTCGTCACGCGGGCGGACCCGACGACGGGCCTGTGGGGCGGGCCGGGCGCGCCGGGGAGCGGGCTGCTGCAACGGGTCAACGGCGGCTACCGGCTCAGCCGCGGTTCGTTCGCGCAGTTCGGCCTGCCGCTGCCGTACCCCGACCAGGTGGTGGACACGGTCCTGGCGCACAGCCGCGACCCGCGCTGGTTCGCGCCCGGTCGGGAGAACGCCTGCAACGTGCTCGACGTGGCCCACCCGTTGTGGCTCGCCGGGCGGCAGACCGGTCACCGCGCCGCGGAGGCGCGGGCGTGGGCGGAGGAGCACCTGCGCCGGGCGCTGGACCGGTGGCGGGACGGCGCGGGCTTCGGCTTCGGCCCGGCCGGCGAGGGCGGGGGAGGTCCCGGTCGGGAGCCCGGCTTGCAGGGCACCGAGATGTGGCTCGCGATCGTCTGGCTGCTGGCCGACCTCCTCGGCCTCGCGGACCGGCTCGACTACCGGCCGCGCGGCGTCCACCGCCCGGAGCCGGGGCCTTCAGCGGTGTTCGGCCGCCGATGACCCGGCCGGCGCCGTGCGCTCCGACGTCCGGCCGTTCGGCCAAAACCGGAGCCGAAACTTTCGAGCCGTCTCGCTAGACGTGCTCGGTCTACCGCGTCCGACCGAATGGCGGCGGCGGTGACCCGCTGGTCGGATTCGACCAGCGAGTTCCCCGATTTCGTGGGCGGCGGTCTACCGGCAGTTCATTGACTCGACACCAGGGTGCCCCCTATCGTTCACAGCGCGTGCCCGAAAGTTTACTTCAAGACACGAAAGTTTCGGCGACCGTCCTGCAGACCCCCGCCAAGAAGCGGGCGGTGCCCGGCCGACTTCGGCAGCGGCTCAGGAGGTACGAACGCGATGTCCCAGCTCGTCTTGTTCGCGATCGACATCTGCGCGGTGGTGTTGCTCGTCTTCGGGCTCTACTTCCCCCGGCACCGCCGGCGCGACCTGGTCGTCGCCTACCTCGGGGTCAACGTCGGCGTCCTGGCGGTGACGAGCGCGTTGAGCACCGGCAACACCGGCGCCGGGCTCGGCCTCGGGATGGCGTTGTTCGGCGTCCTGTCCATCATCCGGCTGCGTTCCACGGAACTCGACCAGCACGAGGTGGCGTACTACTTCTCGGCGCTCGCCCTCGGGCTGCTCGGCGCGCTGGGCACCGGCTCGACGTGGCTCAACGCCGGCCTGATGGCGCTCATCGTCGCGGTGATGTTCCTCGGGGACCACCGGCGGCTGTTCCGGCGCTACCGGCACCAGGTGCTGGTGCTCGACTCGGCCGTCGCCGACCAGGGCGTGCTCGTCGCGAAGCTGGAGCACCTGCTCAACGCCAAGGTGCACGCGGTGAGCGTGCAGCGGCTCGACCTGGTCAACGAGACCACCGTGGTCGACGTCCGCTACGCGCTGACCGAGCGCGGCGCGACCACGTCGGCCGGTCCCGCCACCGTCCACTCGGGAGCGCGCCGATGACCGCCGCGCACCTCGACCACGCGTTGGCGCGGCTGGCCCCCGTCGGGCTCGCCGAGCTCGTCGAGCGGGCCGCGCTGCAGACCAGGGTGGACCGCAAGTACCTCGTCCCGGCGGAGGCGCTGCCGCGCCTGCTGGCGCAACTCGCCCCGCACGCCAAGGTGCTGGACATCGGCGGCGAGCGCACCTTCCGGTACGAGTCGGTGTACTTCGACACCCCGCGGCTGGCCAGCTACCACTGCGCGGCCTACCGCAGGCGCCGGCGGTTCAAGGTGCGCACCCGCACCTACCTCGACTCCGCCGAGTGCTGGCTGGAGGTGAAGATCAGCGGCGCGCGGGGCAGCATCACCAAGCACCGCCTGCCGTACCACCCGCGGGACTGCGGCACCGTGGAGCCCGGTCGCGGTTTCGTCGAGGAGGCGCTGGCCCGCGAGTCGCTCGGCCCCGCCGACGGCGGCGCGCTCGACCCCGTCCTCGTCACCGACTACCACCGCACCACCCTGCTGCTGCCGGAGTCCGCGAGCCGGGTCACCATCGACACGTCGCTCTCCTGGCGCGACGCCGACTCCGCGCTGCGGCTGTCCGGTCTCGCCGTGGTCGAGACGAAGTCGGCCTCGGCCGCCACACCGGTCGACCGCATGCTCTGGCAGCGCGGGATGAGACCGGCCCGCATCTCCAAGTACGCCACCGGGTTGGCCGCGCTCCGCGTGGACCTGCCCGACGCGCCGTGGCGGCGGACGTTGCGCCGCCACTTCCGTGACGCCGCGCCGCCCACGGGTCCGGCGCACACCCCGTCCCACCGACCCGAACAGGAGGCATCGTGCGTGTGACCCACCGCAGCAACGGCGCCGCGGCGATCCACGGCACCGCGGGCATCGCGGTCGCCGCCGTGCTCCTCACCGGCCTGCTCGTCCCGCTGTCGGCCGGCGCCGAACCCGGTCCCGCCGCCACCGCGTCCGCCGCCACCGCCACCGCGTCCGACACCGTGGCAGCCGACGCCGTCGCCGCCGCCACCGCGTCCGAGGACCTGGTCGGCGACATCGCGTTCTCCGTGCCGAGCGGCACCTTCCAGGGCCAGGTGTCGGTGTCCCTGAGCACCGCGATCGCGGGAGCTCAGATCCGGTACACCACCGACGGACGGCTGCCCACCGCGCAGTCGACGCTCTACCTGGGCGCGCCGCTGCAGTTCACCCGAACCACCCAGTTGCGGGCGCAGGCGTTCGTCGGCCAGACGCCGTCCGGCGCGCCCGGGACTGCCATGTACGCGGCCCGGAACACCACCACGGCGCACGACCTGCCGGTGATCATGATCGACTCCTACGGCGCGGGCAAGCCCGCCCGGGAGTACTTCGACGCCACCGCCATGATCTTCCAGCCGGGCGGCGGCGGCACGACGTCCCTCGCCGCCGCGCCGGCCGTCGCCACCCGCGCCGGGTTCCGGCTGCGCGGCCAGTCGTCGGCGTCGTTCGAGAAGACGCCGTACCGCATCGAGTTCTGGGACAACGACAACGACGACGCCGACTACCCGGTGCTCGGCATGCCCGCCGACTCCGACTGGGTGCTGCGCGGCCCGTTCACGGACAAGGCGCTGATCCGCGAGGCGTTCGTCTACGACCTCGGCCGCGAGATGGGGCTGAAGGCGCCGCGGTACGCGTTCGCGGAGTTCTATCTCAACACCGACGCGAGTCCCGTGGGCGCCAACGACTACATGGGCGTCTACATGATCGTCGAGACGATCAAGAACACGAAGAACCGGCTGGACCTCAAGAAGCTGGACGAGGACGACACGACCCTGCCCGCCATCCAGGGCGGGTACATCTGGAAGTTCGAGTGGATGGCGGCCGAGGAGCCGACGCTGCCGTGCACCGGCCCGTCGAACACCTGCTGGAACTACCTCGAGGTGGCCGACCCGGACCCGCTGCAACCCGCGCAGCGCGACTGGTTGCGCAACCACGTGCAGGAGTTCCACAACGTGCTGCGGGCGCCCAACTTCGCCGATCCGGTGACGGGCTACCAGAAGTACATCGACGTCGCCTCCTTCATCGACCACATGATCGTCAACGAGGTCAGTCGCGGGATGGACGCGTACGTCCGCAGCGCCCACTTCTTCAAGGACCGCGACGGCAAGATCTTCGCCGGTCCGCTGTGGGACTTCGACCTCACCTTCGGCGTCGGCGGGTACTTCCAGAACAACCAGATCGCCGGCTGGCAGCACCAGCAGACCCGGCAGCCGTCCGCGAACGACTGGTACGCGCAGCTCCTCCGCGACCCGGCGTTCGTCAACCAGGTGAAGTCCCGCTGGCAGTGGTTGCGCCGCGGCCCGTTCTCGGATTCCGCCGTGCAGAGCCGGATCGACGCGCTCTCCCGACCGCTCACCAACGCCGCGCAGCGCAACTTCCAGCGCTGGCCCAACCTCTCGTCGCCGACAGTGGGCTTCTTCACCACCCCGACCGCGCCCACGTGGCAGGGCCAGGTCCAGCACATGCGGGACTGGATGCAGCGCCGCATGGCGTGGCTCGACTCGACGGCCGGGTGGGGTGGCGCCACGACGACGACCACGACGCCGACGAGCACCACGACGACAACCACGACCACGACCACCGCGCCGCCCGCGTCGAGGTGCACCGCGACCTACGCGGTGACCAACCAGTGGCCCGGCGGGTTCCAGGGCGAGGTCCGGGTCACCGCGGGCGCCTCGGCGATCGGCGGCTGGACCGTCTCGTGGACGGCCGGCGCCGGTGAGGCCATCACCCAGGCGTGGAACGCGACGGTCACCAGCCAGGGCTCCGCCATCACCGCCCGCAACGTGTCGCACAACGGCTCGGTGGCGGCCGGCGGCAGCACCACGTTCGGCTTCCTCGGGTCGTCCACCGGGACACCGGGCACGCGCACGCTCACCTGCACGGCGAGCTGACGCCCCACCCTGATGCGCGCCCGGCGCCCCGTGGTGCCGGGCACGCATCAGGACCGAATGGACCCGTTCAGCCCTATGGGTGGGTGGCCATGTTGGCTAGCGTCCCTAGTTGCACACGCTGAGTAGCGAGATGATCACCGGATGGTGACGGCGCTCAGCGGTCGACCAGGGGGGTTCGTGCGTTCGCCGCGTGGCTTCAGCATGCTCTCGAAACTGTCGATCTTGTCTTTGGTGATCGTGGTGTCGGTGGTGGGTCTGCCCGCCGGTCCGTCGGTCACGGGTCCCGGTCGGTTGCCCGACCTGGGGTTCTCGGGTTTGTGGAGAACGGTGTCGGGGTGGTTCGCGCCGGGGGAGGCGCAGGCCGCGCCGGATGAGCCCGCGCCGGACGCGCGGGCGGTGAAGACGCCGATCCGGGTGCGGGAGCTGGAGGATCGGCGGACGTCGTCGATGCGGGTGTTCCAGCTGTCGAACGGCGAGTTCGAGGCGGTGGCGTCGGCGCGGCCGGAGTACTTCCGGGACGCGCAGGGCCGTTGGCGGCGGATCGACACGGCGGTGCGCGAGTCGGGGCGTGACGGGTACCGCCTGGGCAACGACAGCAACGTGTTCGGCAGCGCCTTTGGTGACCGCACGGACAAGCTGGTTCGGTTCCAGTCCGGTGACCGGCACGTGGCGCTGGGCGTGGACGCCGAGGCGCGGAACGTGGAGCCGAGGGTCGAGGGCAACCGGGTCGTCTACCCGGGGGTGTTCGACGGCGCGGACCTGGCGTACGTGGTGACGGGGGAGTCGCTGAAGGAGGAGATCGTCCTCCACAGGGCTCCGGGGGATGCGACGTATCGGTTCACGTTGCAGTTGGGTGGGGTGACGGCGCGGGCGTTGCCGGACGGCGCGATCGGGTTCTTCCCGAACGACGCGGTCGACGGCCCGCCGGTGTTCACGATGCCGAGGCCGTTCATGTTCGACGGCGCGGAGGACCGGAAGTCGCCGCACGGTCGGGCGTGGAGCGACAAGGTCACGCAGACCGTGGAGCAGCAGGGCTCGAAGATCACGATCACGGTGAAGGCCGACCGGGAGTGGCTGGCGTCGGGTGACCGGGAGTACCCGGTGACCATCGACCCGACGGTGAAGTTGCAGCCGACGCCGACCACGGGCCAGGACGTGCAGATCTGGTCGGACACGCCGGATCGCAACGACGGGTCGAGCTACCAGCTGTCGGTGGGCGCGGACGCGTGGGGCAAGGCGCGGTCGTTGCTGAGGTTCGACACGTCGGTGGTGCCGGCGGGCACGGCGCTGTCCTCGGCGAAGCTGCGGCTGTACTACGACTCGGAGCTGTGGACGGGCGCGAACAGCAACGTCCACGAGGTGCGCCGGGTGACGAGCGCGTGGTCCGAGGACACCGCGACGTGGAACTCGATCAACGCCGCGACCGCCGAGGCCGGGCTGTCCACGGCGACCAAGCAGGCCGGTGTGGCGAACGTCTGGCACGACTGGGACGTGCGCGACATCGCGCAGTCGTGGGTGTCGGGTTCGGCGGCGAACCACGGCCTGATGGTGAAGTCGACCGACGAGACCCTCGGCAAGGGTGGCGCGATCTACCAGGCGGCGGAGTTCGCCTACAACGGCGAGATCGAGAACTCGCCGAAGCTGGTGCTGACCTACGGTCGGCCGAGCGCGGACCTGAAGTACCCCACCAAGATCTACGCGACGGGCGCGGAGCTGGCCTGGGGCCCGTACGTGGACCCCGACCCGGCCAACCCGAACGACGACGCGGTCGAGTACCAGGTCCACCGCACGGTGTTCCAGGCGTTCACCCCGTCCGCGTCGACGTTGATCGCACCGCTCGCGCCCACCACGACGAGCTTCACGGACACGACGGCGCGGCCGACACCGGCCGACTCGGCGGACCCGTTCGGCAACGCCTACTACTACATGGTCGCGGTCAAGACCCGTGACGGGCGGCTGATCCCCGGTCCGACGCAGGTCGCGCGGCTGCCGAAGTCGGGCCTGATCACGCAGGTGTTCCACGGCGGCGCGAGCGACGCGACCCTGGCGTCGAACCGGCCGGACACCAACCTCGACACGCTCGGCGGGCGGCCGTGGCTGATGGTGGGCAACAACTCCACCACCTACGGCCGCACGCGCGCCGTGGTCAAGTGGAACGACCTGTCGGCCATCCCGGCCGGCGCGCGGATCGTCGACGCCGACCTGATGCTGTGGGGGTTCTTCAGCGACGGCGGCGGCGCGACGTTCGACGGCCACCCGCTGACCAGGGGGTTCGTGGAGAACCAGGCGACGTGGAACCGCGCGTCGACGGCGACCGCGTGGACGACGCCGGGCGGTGACCTCGGCGCCGCCGCCGACCAGGTGGTCGGCATGACGAACGACCCGAAGTGGCACATCTGGGAGAACTCGGGCCTGGTGCAGGGCTGGGTTGACAACCCGGCGTCCAACAACGGGTTCGAGGTGAAGCTGCGCGACGAGGCGGGCCCGCAGCAGCGCGTGCTGTTCCTCTCGGACGAGGCGCAGGAACCGCAGCTGCGCCCGAACCTCGTCGTCACGTACACGCAGCCGACCGCGGAGATGACCTACTACGCGCCGGACACGCCGTCCGTGCGCATGATCCCCGGCGACGAGTACACGATCCCGGTCAGCGTGACCAACTCGACCACGACCACGTGGCGAGCCGCGGACCAGGTGCTGTCCTACCGGTGGAACCTGCCCGACGGCACGGACGTGACCACGGGCGGGAACCGGCTGGAGACCGCGCTGCCGGGCGACGTCCTGCCCGGCGGGACGGTCACGGTCCAGGCGCGGGTCAAGACGCCGATCCAGAGCGAGGCGGGCAACAAGCGCGAGCAGTTCGTCCTCAACTGGGACCTGCGGAACAAGACCGCGGGCACGTGGCTGTCGGCCACGGGCGGTGTCCCGGCGCTGCCGCAGAACGTCACCGTCGAGGACCCGACCTCCGACCAGCTCGGGCTGGAGAAGTTCTACCAGTACGTCGGCACCGGCACCGGCAGCGGCACGGGGTTGAAGGTCAACCCGTACGTGGGCAACACGGTGTGGAACTACGACCCGTTCTCCAACCCCGGCCGCGGCCTGGCGACGTTCGTGCGGATGACCTACAACAGCGCCGACACCGCGTCGACGTCGATGGGTCACGGCTGGTCGCTCGCCGCCTCCAGCATCATGCGCCTGGGCACGCCGCTGGACCTGCACCCCAAGGGGCAGGACCACCCGACGACGACCACGCTGACCGACGGCGACGGCACCAGCCACACCTTCGAGCTGAACAAGAACGGCAGCACCGACCCGGCCCGGTGGACCTACGACCGGCCCGCGGGCGTGCACCTGCACCTCCAGCGCGATCCCGGCCCCGACCCGTCGCGGCGCTGGGTGATGACCCGCCCGGACCGCACCCGGTTCTGGTTCGACGACGGCGGCTGGCTCACCGCGATCAGGGACAAGAACGCCAACGAGCTGACGTTCTCCTACACCGAGCGGAAGTCGAACAACCAGCCCCGCAAGTTCCTGTCCTACATCACGGACCCGACGAGCCGCCGCACGCTGGCCATCGACTACTACGACAAGGGCCAGACCCACGACTACTTCGAGAACGGCGTCCGCAAGACCGGGACGAACCTGACCAACCCGAAGATCATTGACCAGGTCGAGTCCATAAAGGACATATCGGGCCGCACGCTCGCGCTGACGTACAGCGACAAGGGCCTGATGGAGGAACTGGTCGACGGCGCCGGCGCGACGGGCGCCAAGACGTTCCGGTTCGCCTACGACGCCACGCAGGGCAACAAGAACGTCAAGCTGGTCAAGGTCACCGACCCGCGCGGCAACGCCACCGACCTGGCCTACTTCACCGCGCCGGTCGACCCCAAGGACAAGTGGAAGGTCCGGACGATCACCGACCGCGGTCGGGGCGTCTCCAGCTTCGCCTACGTCGACCCCGACGGCACCGCGGGCTCCGTCATCGAGGCGACCGCCACCGACGCGGAGAACAAGACCACCAAGTACACGATGGACGGCTACGGCCGGCCGACGAAGGTGGTCAACGCCGAGAACGAGACCACCGAGCTGACGTGGGACGCCGACAACAAGGTCGTCGCCGCCAAGGCGCCCAACGGCGCGTTGACCACGTGGACGTACGACGCGAAGACCGGCGTCCCCACCTCGGTCCGCGACCCGGAGGCGAACAAGAACAACACCCCCGCCGGCACGCTCGACTACCGGTTCGAGCTCGACGGCCACATCGCCGACCTGACGTCGAAGACCAGCCCGGAGGGCCGCCGGTGGCAGTTCGCCCACGACGCCAAGGGGAACCTGACCTCCGTCACCGACCCCAAGGGCACGGCCACCCCGACCGCGGGTGACCACGAGACCACCTACACCTACGACGAGCACGGCCAACTGCTCGTCGCGACCGACGCCAACGGCAACCCGACCACGTACTCGGACTACGACCCCGTCGGCTACCCGCGGACGTCCAAGGACGCGCTCGGCAACACCACCGCGACGGTGTACGACGTCCGCGGCAACGTCACCTCCGTCACCGACGCCCAGGGCAAGACCACCACCCAGACCTACGACGTCTTCGGGCGCCCGCTGGAGTCCCGGGTGCCCAAGGACGCGGCGGCGGGCGAGTTCATCGTCACGCCGGCGCCGGAGTACGACCCCAACGGCAACATCACCCGCAAGACCGCGCCGAACGGGGCCGTGTCCGGGGCGACCTACGACGCGCTCGACCAGATGGTGGCCGCGTCCCTGCCGAAGGACGACCCCTCCGGCCCGGTGCGCACCGCCACGTTCGCCTACGACAAGGTCGGCAACGTCCTCGGCGAGACCACGCCGATGGGCAACCTGACCCCGGCCGACCCCGGCGACCGCACCACCCGGTACGAGTACGACGACGTGTACCGGCTGACGGCGTCGGTCAACGCCCTCGGCGGCCGCGCGACCGTCGAGTACGACAGCGTGGGCAACGCCGTCACCGTCGTCGACCCGCGCAAGAACGCCACGGCCGACGCCGCCGACTTCACCACCAAGTACACGCACGACCTCAACGGCAAGGTCCTCACCGAGACCGACGCGCTCGGCAACGTCCTGCGCAACGAGTACGACCGCGACGGCAACGCGGTCGCGAACGTCGACCAGGACGGCAACCGCACCGAGATCCGCTTCGACGAGCGCGCCAAGCCCGTCGAGATCCGGGTGCCGCACAAGGTCGACGGCTCGACCGCGGTCACGCGGGTGACCCGGTACGAGTACGACGAGGTCGGCAACCGGACCCGCGAGATCACCCCGCGCGGCGTCGAGACCGCCGACGACCCGGACGACTTCGTCCGCCAGACCGTGTACGACCAGCTCAACCGGGTGAAGGAGGAGATCACCCCCTACGACCGGGACGACGCCCGGTACAAGACGCCCGACAAGGTGATCAGCACCTACGACGCGGTCGGCAACCTGGTCGAGACCAGCGCGCCGCCGTCCGGCGACCAGACCGTCCGCAACACCTCGAAGTACACGCACTTCGACAACGGCTGGGTCCGCACGTCCACCGACGCCTGGGACATCGTCTCCAGCTACGAGTACGACAGCGTCGGGAACCAGACGAAGTCCACGCTGAGCAGCGCGGGCGGCGCGGTGAGCCGCACCATCGACAGCGCGTTCTACCCGGACGGCAAGCTCAGGTCCAAGACGGACGACGGCGTGCCGGTGGGCACGGCCGTGGCCCTGGTGGACAACTCCGACACCGCGAACACCGCCACGGCGGGCACTTGGTCCACGTCCGGCTCGGGCGCCTCGCACCAGGGGTACGACTACCGGACCGCGGCCGCGGGCACGGGGACGTCCACGTTCACGTGGACGCCGATCGTGGCGGCCCAGGGCACCTACGAGGTGTCCGTTCGCTACGCGGCGGGCACCGCGACCAACGCCCCGTACACGGTGCACCACGCGGGCGGTGTCACTACCGTGCCGGTGGACCAGACGACCCGGGCGGGGGAGTGGGTGAGCCTGGGGCGGTTCGCCTTCACCGAGGGCAACACCCACAAGGTCGTGCTCGCCAACGCCGCGAACGGCACGGTCGTCGCGGACGCCGTGCGGCTGGCGCGCGACAACACCGGTGACACCGACACCGAGAAGAAGACCTTCGCCTACGCCTACGACGCCGACGGCAACCTGGCGTCGCTGACCGACAACGGCTCCGGCGCGCGGGTCGACACCTACGCCATGACCTACGACGGCCTCGACCAGCTCACCAAGGTCGAGGAGAAGTCGGCGGGCGCGGTCCGCAACACGACGTCGTTCAGCTACGACCCCGTGGGCAACCCGCTGACCCGCGGCCACGACCGGCAGAGCGCGACGTTCGAGTACGACCCGCGCGACCTCGTCACCAAGGTCACCAACACAGAGTCGGGCGACACCCCGAAGACGACCACCTTCACCCACACCAAGCGCGGCGAGATCGACCTCGAGACCCGGGGCAACGGCAACGTCGTCGACTACGACTACTTCCTCGACAAGCAGGTCCGCCGCCAGACCGAGAAGACGGCGACCGGCACGCTGGTGGCCGAGCACAACCTGGAGTACAGCCCGAACGGGCACCGGGTGCGCGACGCCGCCAAGCGGATGAACGCCGACGACAACGCGGCCTACCTGGACCACGTCTACGAGTTCACCTACGACCCGCGTGACCGCATCGCCAAGCTGACCCGCTCGGCGGCCGCGGGCGGGGTGCAGGAGACCGAGACCTACGTCCACGACGCCAACGGCAACATCACCGAGGAGACCGTCGAGGGCAAGACCACGACGTCGGCGTACGACCGCAACCGCCTGGTCTCCAGCAGCAGCGGCGGCTCCACGTCCACCTACAACTACGACCCGCTCGGCCGCCTCGACACCGTCAGCTCGGCGGGCACGATCCTGGAGAAGTACACCTACGACGGCTTCGACCGGGTCGCCACGCACCGCCAGACCAAGCCGGACAAGTCCTCCGAGACGACCAAGTACGCCTACGACCCGTACGACCGCACCACCGCGCGCACCGAGAAGTCCGGCGGCAGCGGCGAGGAGACGACGGTCTTCTCCTACCTCGGCCTGTCCGACGAGGTGGCCGCCGAGGAGATCGACGGCACGCTGAAGAAGACCTACACCTTCGGGCCGTGGAACGAGCGGCTCGGCATGGTCAAGCACGACGGGGCCAAGGAGTACTCGTACTACAGCTACAACGCCCACACCGACGTCGAGCTGATCACCAAGGAGGACGGCAAGGCCCGGGCGACCTACGGCTACACCGCCTACGGCAAGGACGACACCCAGGTCTACACCGGTGTCGACAAGCCCGACGCGGCCAACCCGGACAAGAAGCCGTACAACACCTACCGCTTCAACGCGAAGCGGATGGACCCCGCCACCGGCGACTACGACATGGGCGCGCGGGACTACGACCCGCAGCTCAACCGGTTCCTGACGCGGGACATGTACAACGGCGCGCTGTCGGACATGGCGCTGGGCACCGACCCGTTCACCATGAACCGGTACGCCTTCGCGGGCGGCAACCCGATCTCCGGCATCGAGATCGACGGCCACCTGTTCGGCATGAGCTGGTCCGACCTCGGCCACCTGGCACTCGACGTGGTCGGCCTGGTGCCGGTCATCGGCGAGGCCGCCGACCTGGCCAACGCGGCGTGGTACGCCGCCGAGGGCGACTACGTCAACGCCGCGCTGTCGGCCGCGTCGGCGATCCCGTTCGCGGGCTACGCCGCCACGGGCGCCAAGCTGGCGATCAAGGGCGCCGACGCGGTGTCCGGGGCGGTCAAGGCGTCCGACGAGGTGGTCGCCGCGGCGACCAAGTCCGGTGACGAGGTGGCCGCGGGCGCGACGAAGGCCGCTCCCGCGCCGGCGGCGGCTCCGGCCCGTGCCGCGCCGTCACCGGCCCAGATGCCGAAACGGGCTCCGGCCCCGGCGCCGGCCAAGGTCGCGCCCTCCAAGGCGCCGTCCGGCGGCGGCGACGTGGTCAGCGTGTGGAAGGCTCCCGGCAAGGGCGCGGGCCAGCGGACGTTCGACCAGGGCTTCCGCAAGTCGGACTACCCCGGCTCGCCGGGCGCCCGCCAGCCCGACCCGGACGGCACCGCGTACTTCGCCAAGGAACGCGGGCTCGCCGACACGTACGCGCGGTCGTACGGTGAAGGGGTGATCGAGGTCAGGGTGCCGCGCGGCGACTACGACCGCCTGTTCCGGCAGTTCGAGCGCAAGTACCAGGGCGGGCCGCTGATCGAGCTGCGCATCCCGGCCGACGTCGTGGAGAAGCTGAACCGCTACCCGAGGGTGTGGCACCGGTGAACGAGACCGCGGAGTGGGAGCGGGTGAAATCACGGCTGCCGATGGGGGCCGAGGTGCGGGGGACCGTGCTGGTCCACGCCCCGTTCGGGATCTTCGTCGACCTGGCGGAGGCCCCCGGCGCGAACGCCGTCCTCGACGGGATCGACTACCGGCCGGGCGGCGAGCCCGTCGGGCCGGACGGGTGGCCGCCGAAGGGAGCGCCGATCGAGGCGGTCGTCGTCGACCACGTCGACGAGAACCGTCAGCTCAAGCTGCGGGTGGGTCCGTCCTGGTGGGACACCGGGGCGCCCTGATCCGCACCGCGTGACGGCCGCGCGCCGCGGGTGGTCTCCGGACCGCCCGCGGCGCGCGGCCGTGTGTGGCATCGGTTCCCACCCACGTGCCTAAGTGGCGGATCGCGGACGGCGGCCGGTGACGACCTGGCCGAAGATCCCGGGGTCGCCCGGCAACCTCGGACGCCTTCGCCACGTCACAGTGACCGTGCAAACTTCGCCGCCTGCGAGACGGCCAGCAGAGAACAGTGGTACGCCGCGACGGAACCGGGCCGTGACGTCGGTCCTGGTCGCCGTCCTCGCCCTGGTCACGGGGTGCTCGACCACCGTGGCGGGCTCGGGCGCCGGGTCCGAGACCACGACGACGACCACGACCACGACCACCAGGACCACCACCACGACGACCACCGAGGACGAGCCGACGCCGGACGAGCCCTTGACGCCGTTGCCGACGATCGACGAAGGCGCGCCGGCGCAGTACTGCGACGACCCGTTCCCCGGCGCGCTGGGCAAGCCGATGCTGGCCGTCGTCGTGGAGACGCCGTCCGGCCGGCTGACGTGCGACCAGGCCGCCGCCGTCCTGTTCGACTACTACGCCGAGCGCCGCGACCCGACGCCGGGGCTGCCGCCGCTGTCGGTCGGCACGATGACGTGCAACCAGGTCCCCGAACCGGCCCTGCCGCAGGTCGTGTGCGCGGACGAGGACAACCTCGTCTACTCGATGTGGCCGCAGACCTGAGCCGGATCGCGGGGCACGACGTCCGCCCGCCGCTCGGGGGAGCGACGGGCGGACGTGGGTTCAGCCGGTGTGCGTGATCAGGCAGCCGCGCAGGTGACGCTCGGCGTGCCGGCGGTGCCGTTGGCGACGAATCCGAAGGTGGCCGACGCGCCCGCGGCGAGCGAACCGTTGTAGTTGACGTTGCGGGCGGTGACGGTGCTCCCGCTCGTCGTCGCGGTGGCGCCCCAGATGGAGTTGATCCGCTCCCCGTTGGCGAAAGTCCAGTTCAGGGTCCAGCCGGTGATCGCCGACGTGCCGGCGGTCACGCGGACCTCGGCCTGGAAGCCGCCGGACCACTGCGAGACGAGCCGGATCGTGGCCGAGCAGCCGGCCGACGGGTTCGTGGTCGTGGTCGTGGTGGTCGTCGTCGTCGTCGTGGTCGTGCTGGTCGGGGTGGTGGTCGTCGTGGTGCCGCCGCCGTTGAAGTTCACGTCGCTGCACGCGTAGTAGCTCTGGTCGGCGTGGCTGGCCTTCCACACGGTGAACAGGACGTGGTGGCCGGTGCGGCCGGGCGCGTTGACCTCGACCGGCGTTCGGGTGCCGGTGGGCATCCGGCCGGCCTGGCCGACCAGCTCCAGGTCGCTCCACTTCAGCGGCTGGGTCTTCACGTCGAAGCCCTGCCGGGTGGAGTAGACGCGGATGTAGTCGGCGCCGTGGGACGACGTGTCGTTCAGGTTCAGGGTGAAGCTGTTCGGCTTGGGCGTGGCGTACCACGCGCCGGGCTTGTCCATCGCGGCGTACCGGCCGTTGGCGGTGAGGCCACCGCTGCACAGCTGGCCGTCCGGCACCGCGGCCTGGTGGTCGGGGCCGTCGCCGTCGCGCAGCAGCCCGTTCCAGTTGTACATCGCGGACGGGTCGGCCTGCCAGGCCTGGTAGCACATGGGGTCCTCGGCGGCCATCTGCGCCGAGGGGCCGTTGGGCCAGCGGTGGTAGCAGCCGTAGTGGCGCGAGGCCGGGTCGCTCACCGCGCCGTGCGCGGAGGCGTTGCCCGCGCCGAGCACCACCAGGACGGTGGTCAGCAGGGCCAGGCAGGCGCCGAGGATCGCCGACACCCGCAGGATGGGTTGACGACGCTGGATCGGTGCGATTTCCGTGAAGCGAAGCATCATTACCGCCAAATCTTCATTGATCGACGACGTGGGCTCCGCGGTCCGGCGGCTGGCGGACCGACGGTGGTCGGGCTGTCACGAGGACCGGTCGGGCGAGGTGGTCGACCTCCTCTCGGCTGCGGCCGCGTGCGGCGGGATGGCGGTTCTGGGAGCGCTCCCACACGGTGGCGCGCCTCCACCCCGAGCGGTGGTGGAGCGGTGGGGAGCGGTGGCCGGAAGACGGCTCGGTCAAGTGGACGACGGGCCGGTCGGCCGGTGGCGAGACCGGCGCCGCCCGTCGTGTTCCCCCATCGAGAGCATCAGTACCGCCATCCACGTCGATCGACGACATCAACTCTTCCGTGAACGACACCCACGTTCTGGGAGCGCTCCCAGGGAGAGGCTAGCAAGGCCGGCGGTGAATCTGAAGGACGACTTGAGACGGGGCGCGGCGGGACGAGCGCGGCTCAGGTCCCGCAGAACGTCTGGTACGCCGTGCCGAAGTCCTCCGGGGCCGGCGACGCGTAGTGCTCGCGGTCGGGGCGCTCGTCGTACGGGGAGGTCACCACGTCCAGCAGCCGCTCGAACGGGCCCAGGTCGCCGTCCGTCGCGGCGCCGAGGGCTTCCTCCACGAGGTGGTTGCGGGGGATGTACGCGGGGTTGACCTGCCGCATCACGTCGGCGTCCGGCCCGAGCGCCCGCCAGCGGGCGATCCAGGCGTCGATCCCGGCGAGGTCGAGGAACAGCTCGCGGGCCGGCTCCGCGTCACCGCGGGCGGCCGCGCCGAGGCGGCGGTGGAACGACGTGTGGTCGACGTGGTTGGCCTGCAGGAGCACCAGCAGGTCGTCGGTCAACGGCGTGACCGCCGCGTCGTCGAGCCCGTCCGGCAGGCCGAGCTTGGCCCGCATCCCGGCCGACCAGGCGGCGTTGTACCGCGGCCGGAACGCGCCCAGCGCCTCGACCGCCACCGCGACCGCCCGCTCCTGGTCGTCGGCCAACAGGGGGAGCAGGGCTTCGGCGAGCCGGGCGAGGTTCCACTCGGCCACCCGCGGCTGGTTGCCGTACGCGTACCGGCCGCCGTGGTCGATCGAGCTGTACACGGTGGCCGGGTCGAACGCCTCCATGAACGCGCACGGCCCGTAGTCGATGGTCTCGCCCGAGATCGTCATGTTGTCGGTGTTCATCACGCCGTGGACGAAGCCCACCAGCATCCACCGCGCCACCAACGACGCCTGCGCGGAGACCACCGCCTCGAACAGCGCGAGGTAGCGGTGCTCGGCGTCGGCCGCGGCGGGGTGGTGGCGGGCGATCGCGTGGTCGGCCAGCCGGCGCAGCAGGTCGACGTCGTCCGTCGCCCGCGCGTACTGGAAGCTGCCGACCCGCAGGTGGCTGCTCGCCACCCGGGCGAGGACCGCGCCCGGCAGCAGGCCTTCCCGTCGCACCGGACGCCCGGTCGCCACCACGGCCAGCGAACGGGTCGTGGGAATCCGGAGGGCGTGCATCGCCTCGCTGACGAGGTACTCGCGCAGCATCGGGCCCACCACGGCCAGGCCGTCGCCGCCGCGGGAGAACGGCGTCCGCCCGGAACCCTTCAGGTGCAGGTCGCGCGGCCGTCCGGCGACGTCGACCAGCTCACCGAGGAGCAGGGCGCGACCGTCGCCGAGTCGCGGCGAGTAGTGCCCGAACTGGTGCCCGGCATAGGCCTGCGCCACCGGGGCGGCGCCGTCGGGGACGTGGTTGCCGACGAGCAGGCGCAGCCCTTCGGGGCTCCGCAACCAGTCGGCGTCCAAGCCGACCTCCGCGGCCAGGCCTTCGTTGAGCACGAGGAGGTTCGGCGCGGCGACCTCGTCCGCCTGCCACGGCAGGGCCAGTTCCGGGAGCGTCCGGACGAACTGGTCGCCCAGGGTGACGGTCGACGTCGGTGCGGTGCTCACGCCGTCCACGGTACGTGTCGTCGGGCGGTGGTGCGCCCGGCCGGCGGCCGTCAGTGCCCGCCGACGTCCATGACCAGCAGCATCAACGACAGGAACAGCTGGAGCACGGCGATGACGGTGCCGGTGACGGCGGTCCAGTCGAGGCGGTACTCGGTCTTGGTGGCCATCGACCGCACCCCGCACGCCACCGCGCCGGCCGCGAGGACCGCGCCGCCCGCCGGGATGGGCCAGCTGAGCAGCCCGAGGCACAGGGACAGCGGTCCGAGCCACGCGTCCCGGCCGGGCCGGTCCTTGGCGGGGAACCGCCGCGCCACCCCGGTCATGATCCCCCAAGTCGTCGATCCGGCGCCGTCCACGATAGCGACCACCACGGACCGACGTACCCCAGCGACGTCCGCGCCACCCACCGCTCCCAAGCCACCCGCCCACCCCACTCTTGTGCCGCGGGCCCGCTCTCGCGCCGCCGCCGCGCGCCCACTCCCAGCTCCGCCCGGCGCTCCGCCCGCGTCCCTCCCCGGCCGCCGCCCGCTCCCGCTCCGAGCCGTCGCCCGGCTCCTGCGACGAGCGATCCGGGCCTCGTTACTGTGACCGGATGCGCGTGCTGTTCACCTTCACCGGCGGTGTGGGGCACTTCTACCCGCTGGTGCCCCTCGCCTCCGCCGTGGCCGCCGCCGGTCACACCGTCGCCTTCGCGGCCGGTCCTGCCCGGCGGGCGGCGATCGAGGCGGCCGGGTTCGCCGCGTTCGCGGTGGGCGAGGGGAACGGCGACGAGGTCCCCGAACGCCGCCCGCTCCTGGCGCCGGACCGGGAGCGCGAGGACCGCGACCTGCGCGACGGGTTCGTCCGGGTCGGCGCCCGCCGGAGCCTCCCGCACTACCTCGACCTGTTCACCCGGTGGCGCCCGGACGTCGTGGTGTGCGAGGAAGTCGACTTCGGCGGCGTGCTCGCCGCCGAGAAGCTGGGGCTGCCGTACGCCAACGTGCAGGTCATCGCGGCGGGCTCGTTCGTGCGGCCGTCCGTGATCGGCGAAGCGCTCGCCGAGCTGCGCGCCGGGTTGGGCCTCCCGCCCGACCCGGACGTCGCCATGCTGCGCCGGCACCTGCTGCTCTCGCCGTTCCCGCCGAGCTTCCGCGACCCGGCGTTCCCGCTGCCGGACACCGCTTTCCCGATCCGCCCGCCGGTCGGCCCGAGCGCCCGGTCCGACACGCCCACCGTGTACTTCACCCTCGGCACGGTGTTCAACACCGAGTCCGGCGACCTGTTCGCCCGCGTGCTGGCCGGCCTGCGCGACCTGCCCGTCGACGTCGTGGCCACGGTCGGCGAGCACGTCGACCCGACCGAGTTCGGCGAGCAGCCGGCACGCGTCCGCGTCGTGCGCTACCTCCCGCAGGCCGAGATCCTGCCGCGCTGCGACCTGGTGGTGTCGCACGGCGGCTCGGGCAGCGTCATCGGCGCGCTGGCGCACGGCCTGCCCACGGTGCTCCTGCCCCTGGGCGCGGACCAGCCGCACAACGCCGACCAGTGCGTTCGGCTGGGTGTGGGGAAGCAGCTCGACCCGGTCGCGGTCACGCCCGGGGACGTCCGGGACGCGGTGGCGGAGGTGCTGGCCGATCCGGGTCGCCGGCAGGCGGCGGAACGGGTGCGGGCGGAGATGCTGTCGTTGCCCGAGCCCGCCGAGGCCGTGCCGCTCCTGGAGCGGCTGGCCGCGGCTCGGACCTGACGGACTACTGCTGCAGGGCGTGCCGGGGCGTCGGCACGTCCTCGACCGGCAGGGCCGCGAGCGCGTCCCGCACCGTGGGATGGATGTCCACCATCTCGTTCACGAGGGTGATCTCCAGCGGACGCAGGACGGTGCGCCGGTCGGTCGCCACGGCCAGCGCGACGCCGAGGCGCTCGGCGCGCGCGGAGGCCTCGACCACCAGCTGGATGCCGGTGGACCCGAAGAAGTCGACCGCGGTGAGGTCGACGACCAGCCCGGCGGGCTGTCTGTCCAGTTGCGCGCTCAGCACCGCGCGGACCGCGTTGTCGCAGGTCATGTCGATTTCGCCGGCGATGGCGACCACGACGGTGCCGTCGCGGTTGTCGACCTCGGTGATTGTCGCTCGTGCTGTCTCGGTGCAGGAATCGGCCACTAGGCACTCCTCGGTTGGTCACGAGAACCGGCAACCGAGCTTCTGCTCAACCCGAATCGTCGCTCCGCGCAGTCGTGGCGGCTTGACCACTCAACCGTACGACGCCGGACGGAGAACCACAACCGCCGGCAGCGATCACTGTCGCGGGAGTGGTGACGAGACGTGTCACGGACGGGTGGTTCACCGTGACGGGATGAGCACCGGGCACGACGCGTGGTACAGCGCCGTCTTGGCGATCCGGCTCAGCCCGCCGTCCCGGCCCCGCCCCACCACGAGCAGGTCGCAGACCGGCGCGGCCACCGCCTCCTGGGGCTGGCGCCGGTCCAGCACGGCCGCCGGTTCGAGCTCGGGCGCGACCACCTTGAGGAACTCCACCGCCCGCCGCAACGGCCGGTCGTCCGGCGTGGTGGACTCGGCCGCGCCGCCGAAGTCGGGGTGCAGGTGCAGCAGGCGGACGCGCGAGCCGAGCGCCCGGCAGATCTCCGCCGCCACCATCAGCACGCCGCTGTCGCCCGCCCCGCCCACCGCGGCGGTGACGACGCGGTGCTCGCCCCTCATCGCCGCCGACAGGCCGCGCGTGACGACCAGCGTGCTCGACCTGTCCAGGACCGCCGCGCCGATCGTGCGCGGGTGGAACGGCTCCCCGTGCCGGCCGAGGACCAGCGTGGCGCAGTCGAGCGACCGCAACGTCCCGAGGTCGCCGCGCCGGAACCGCACCGGCATGCCGGCCCGCCGCCGCACGACCGCGCGGGTCACGCGCTCGTCGCCGACCGCCACGACCACCAGCTCGGCGCTCAACGCGGAGGCGTGCCGGGCGGCCCACGCCAGCGCGAGCCACGTGGCGGTCGAGCCGTCGACACCCACGACCACCGACCGGGTGAGGCTCGTGCCCAGCGGCGCCCGCAGGGGGAGCGGGGCCCGACCCATCGGCTCGGCATCAGTCGTGGGGACCATGTCCCCCCTTTCGCGGAACTCCAACGATGACGTCCACTGTCGCTGCCGCTTCCGTTGAACGCCAGGGAGTGCGACCGCCATCCTCCGATCGGGTTCACTTCCGCCGGAAGGGTTGGCCGGCGGTCCCCGGCCCACGTGGGCTGATCGGTCCACGACGCGCCGGCACGGCGAAGCCGCCCGGTTTGCCGGTGGACGCCGGTGGTATCCCAGGCCCGACCTCGACGTGCGCGATCGGTACCGCGCACCTGGTCACCTCCTCGGTAGGTCGGTCAAACAGGCGCCGGCCCCCGCCAGACCCTGGCGGCTGGGCGCGCCGCGGCGACCTGGCCACCCCTCCACCCGCACCGCGGCGATCACCGCCCGTCCACATCGGACCGGCGGACCAACCCGACACGCCGTACGAGGTGAGCGCAGTGGACCTTGACGAACTGCTGGACGTCGCACGCACCGCCGCGCAGGCCGGCGGCCGCACCGCCGCCTTCTGGCGCCACCGGGCGCACCGCCTGTTCCTGGAGACGGACGTCCCGCCCGGCCTCCTGATCGGGGAGGCCCGAGGGGACGCCGAGCGCGCCGTCCGCTCCGCGTTGACGCGGCTGCGGCCGAACGACGGCGTCATCGGCCCGGAGGGCAGCTCGGCGGGCCGCACGCACGTGCGGTGGATCATCGGCCCGATCGACGGCAGCGTCGACTACGTCTACGGGCGGCCGGACTGGGCGGTGAGCGTGGCCGCCGCGGCGCCCGGGGGCGCGTTGCTGGCCGGTGTGGTGTTCGAGCCCGCGCTGGGCCTGGTGACCGAGGCTCGGCTCGGCAGCGGCACCGCGACCGACGGCGTCCGGGTGCCGCTGCCGAGCAGGCGCGAGATGCCCGACGCCCTGGTGGAGGTGGGGCTGGTCGGCCGCGGCGGCTCGGCGGGCCGCACGGTGGACGCGCTCGTGCCCCGCGTGGGGGAGGTGCGGCGTGGCGGCAGCACCGCCGCGGCGCTGGCCCGCGTCGCCGCCGGCCGCGCGGACGCGCTGTGGGCTCCTGACCTGAAACCCTGGGACTGCGCTGCGGGTGTGCTGCTCGTGCAGGAGGCGGGCGGCGCGGTCGGGGACCTCGTCGGCACGTCACCGCGGACGTGGCCGGGCAGCGGCGACGTGCTGGCCGCCGCACCCGGCGTGTGGGGTCCACTGCGGGAACTGCTGGCCGAGGTGCACCCACCGCCCACCTCCGTCCGGCACGGCCTGGCCGCCACCGACCGATGAACGCCCGCCCCCAAGTCCGCGATCACGAGGAAAGGCTCGGATGACACAGCGCAGCACCCACATCTCGACCAGGGTCGACGTGGACGGAGGCATCGCCCTGGTCCGGGTGTCGGGTTCGCTCGACTCGGCGGCGCAGCGGCCCGTCGCGGCCGTGGTGGACGACGTCTTCGACACCGGTCCGGGCGCGATCGTGCTGGACCTGAGCGAGGTCGACTTCCTTGGATCGGCCGGCATCGCCCTGCTCGTCAACACCCGGCACCGGGCCGCACGGCTCGATGTTCCCTTCGCCGTCGTCGCGGACGGCCACCGCGTGCTGCGGCCACTGCGGATGAGCCAGGTCGACACCGCACTGCCCCTGCACCCGGCGGTGCGAGCCGCGGTCGCGGCGGTGCGGCTCGCGTCCACTTGAGCCGGTCACGGGCCCTGGTTCCCGGGGCTTTCCAACCGGAAGAAGTTGCTGGGTGAGCCGTCCGAGCGCTGTTGCCGGTAGACGAAGCGCATCCGGCGGGCGTCGAACATCGCGAACCACTCGTCCCACCCGACGTGACGCAGGTTGTGGCTGCCGTAACCGGGCAGGTCGAGCCGCAGCACCTCCATGTGGTCGCCGTGCCCCGGGAGGGCCGCCGGCCGCGCACCACGTTGTTCGGCCCACCTTCGGATCACCTCGTGGTCGGTGGTGGTCATGCTGCGGCGGCCCCAGCTCCGGAGGATTTCGTCCGGCGGGTTGGTTCCCGGCTCGGGCTCGACGCCGTGTGCCGCGTGGTTCCCCGGTCGCTCCTGGGTGCCCATCGTGGGACCTCCGTGGTCTGGGTCTTGTGGCGTACCCGTGGACGACGGGTCCATTCGCGTCCGACGTGGACCGCGGCGACGTGGACGCCGCGCAGTAGCTGGCAGGGAGGGCTGTGCCTGGAGGCCGCAGGGACACGGTGAGTTCGTGCACGCGGTCGCGGCCGAACTGCCGGATCGGTGGGCGTTTACGATGTCGGTCGACCGCTCCAAGCACGAGAACCGGGGCGCGCTGCTGCCGCAAGGGCTTCGGGTGGATGACCGGCTGGGTACCTCGTGCTCGTGGACGACTTTCTGGGGCATCTACCTCAGGGACCAGCTCGCGATGGGCGTGTTGTGGCGCGAGCTGGCGCGGCGTGCCCAGCGCAACAACCGCGGCACCGAACTCGGCGCCGCAGTGGGGGGCGTCGCGACGGCCATCGCGAAGGACGTCGAGACGTTCCGCGCAACATGCGGAGGCTCGGGGTGCGCACCGACCCCGTCAAGACCGGGTTGGCGTTCGGCGCCGAACGCCTCGGCCGCCTCAAGCGCAACGGCCGGCTGGTGTCGTACTCGCCGTTGAGCCGGTTCGAGGAACTGAAGTTCCTCGCGATGGGCATCGACGGCAAGAAGCAACTCTGGACGACCCCGCGCGACCTCGCGGGGCTGCGGGAACGCCTGCCCGACTTCGACTTCGACCACCTGATCGACCGGGCCGCACGTCAACGCGCAGGCCTCGAACCGTTCCGCGTCCGCGCCGGCACCGACGCCTTCACCACCCACGGCCCGCAGTAGATCCGCGAACTCCGAGCCCGGCGAGTCGCCGGTTCAGCGAACAGGCGGCGGGTACTCGGGAAGCATGAGCTTGCGCCGGACACTGCACGCCGCCGAGTCGCTCGACGCCGTTGACGCCCCGGCCGGCGTGGTCGCACGCGCCGTGCGGCGGATCGTCGGACGAGGCCGGGCGGACCGGTTGCTGCGCGGCGCGTGGCTGGGCCACCCCGTGCACCCGCTGCTGGTGACGGTGCCGATCGGCGCCTGGGTGTGCTCCGCTGTCCTCGACGTGAGCGGCCACCACGCCGCCGCACGGCGGCTGGTGGTGATCGGGCTGGCCGCGACGCCGCCGACCGTGCTCGTCGGCCTGGCGGACTTCTCCCGACTGGACGTCCGCCAGCGTCGCGTCGGTCTCCTGCACGCGGCCGGGAACACGCTCGCCGCAGGCTGCTTCCTCGCCTCGACCCGGTGCCGCGGCCACCGCTCCGCCCGAGCGTGGGTTCTGGTCGGGCTGGTGGTCCTCAGCGCGGGCGGCGCACTCGGTGGCCACCTGTCCTACGCACAGGCGGCCGGTGTCCACCGCTGGCCGGTGGACACCGGCTGACCCCTCGCCCCGGCGGATCACGATCCCAGGCAGCCTGACTCGCGTTCCGTTGGCGGTTCGGGTCCGACACCCGGTTTGCCTCTGACCGTGAGTGGTATTCCGTGATCCCTCCACGGGGTCTCGCGTTCATCGGAACGAGGCCTCGAAGGAGCTTCTCGTCGGTCAAGCAGCGTGCCGACACCCACGCGCTCGCCCTCGTGCCGGGACCGTGCCGTCGGCACCCTCGCGTGAGGGCGGTGCGCTGGCGCACTCGCGTGCTGACCACGAGCGAGCGGTGAGGACACCATGATCAACAGTGATCAGCCCCTTTCGGACGCCCACGTGCCGACCCTGGGGGTCGAGGAGGAGTTCCTGATCGTCGACCCGGGCAGCGGCCTGCCCGTTCCGGTGGCCGGCGAGGCGATCGACCTGGCCAACCGGCTGGGTGCGGACCTGCAACCCGAGCTGACCCGGGTGCAGGTGGAGAGCAACACACCGGTGTGCCGCACGCTGCGCGAGGTGCGCGGGCACCTGCTGACCGCGCGGTCGACGGCCTCGGCGGCGGCCCTGCAGGCGGGGGCGCAGCTGCTCGCGGTCGGCGTGCCCCTGACCGGACCGATGGGACAGTCCTTCAGCGACTCCGACCGCTACCGGCGCATCGGGGAGGACTACGGCCTGTTGGCCGCCGAGCACGGCGTGTGCGGCTGTCACGTGCACGTCGCCGTGCCGGATCGGGAGACCGCAGTGCAGGTGTGCAACCACCTGCGGCCCTGGTTGCCGGTCCTGCTCGCGCTGACCGCCAACTCGCCGATCCACCAGGGCGTCGACACCGGCTGCGCGAGCTGGCGGTCGGTGCTCAACAGCCGCTGGCCGTGTTCCGGCGCGCCGCCGTACTTCACGTCCGCGCGGCATTACGACGCCGTGCTGGACATGATGGTGGACAGCGGCGCGGTGCTGGACCCGGGAATGGTGTACTGGGACGTGCGGCCGTCGGACCACCTGCCCACCGTCGAGGTCAGGGTCTCCGACGTGCCCGCCACGGTCGACGAGTCGATCCTGCTCGCCGCCCTGGTCCGCGGCCTGGTCACCACCGCCCTCGGGGCGATCCGCCGAGGCGACCGGGGGCTGCCGGTCACCACCGAGGCGATGCGCGCGGCCTACTGGCGCGCCGCGCACGACGGCGTCGAGGGCGACGGCATCGACCTGTTCGGCAACCGACGCGTCCCGGCCGCCCACCTGCTGCGCCGGCTGATCCGCCACGTCCGGCCGGCGCTGCGCCAGTCCGGGGAGCTGCGCGCGGTCAACGCCCTGTTCACCAAGGTGCTCCAGAACGGCAACGGCGCCGTCCGTCAACGACGGGCGTTCCAGCGACGCGGGCGGATCGAGGACGTGGTGGCGCTCCTGAGCCGCGACACGGGCCACGACTGGCTCCCGGAAACCGCCGCCTGACGGTCGATGCCGGACACCCAACGGCACGTCGGCGACTACGGGAGGGTGGGCAGGTAGGCCGGTGCGCGGCGCACCGGCGCGGCGCGTTCGAACGCCGCCGCGAACCGCAGCACGGTCACGTCGGCCCCGTGGCCGGCCATGAACGAGACACCGATGGGCAGGGGACCGGCGAAGCCCGCCGGGACGGTGACGTTCGGATATCCCGAGACGGCCGCGGGCGTGGACGAGCCCAGCCCGGCGGGATCGCCGGCGTAGTCGGTCCGCCACGCCGGGCCGTTGGTCGGGGCCATGACCACGTCCAGGCGGTGTGCCTCGATCACCTCGTCGATCGACCGGCGGGCCAGGTCGACGGCGGTGCGGCGCTGGTCGACGTAGGTCGGGTCGGTGATGGGCGGCGCCTTCGCGGCCTCGAAGAACAGGTCCTGGCCGAACCTGCTCAGCTCGACGGGGTCCGCCTCGTTGAACTCGATCAGCTCCCGCACCGTCCGGGGCACTCCCGGCCGCGTCGCGAGGTACGCCTCCAGGTCGTGCTTGAACTCCGCGACCAGCGCGGGCAGCCCGATCGCCTCGATCCGGCCCTGATGGGGCAGGTCGACCTCGACCACGGTCGCCCCGTGGCGCCGCAGGACATCAACCGCCTCCTCGACGACCCGGTCCGCCTCGGCGTCGTGGCCCGCCCTGCGCCACACCCCGACTCGGGCACCTCGCAGCGGGTCGGACGCCAGCGCGGCGGCGTAGTCCACCCCGCGTCCCTCCATCACCGACATCAGGATCGCGGCGTCCACGACGTGTCGCGCCACGGGGCCGGCGGTGTCCTGCCGCGTCGAGATCGGCACGATCCCGTCGCCGCTGATCCGGCCGTGCGTGGGCTTGAACCCCACGACGCCGGCCTGGCCCGACGGGCACACGATCGAGCCGTTGGTCTCGGTCCCGACCGCGACCTGCGCCAACGACGCCGCGACCGCAGCACCCGACCCCGACGACGAGCCGCACGGGTTGCGGTCCAGCACGTGCGGGTTGTTGGTTTGCCCACCCACACCCGACCACCCGGAGGTGGCCCACGCGGAGCGGAAGTTCCCCCACTCCGACATGTTGGTCTTGCCCAGCACCACGGCCCCCGCCGCGCGCAGGCGGCCGACCAGCTCGGCGTCGTCCGACGGCGGCACGCACAACGCCCGCGACCCCGCCGTGGTGCCCAGACCGCGGGTGTCGATGTTGTCCTTGACCAGCACAGGGATGCCGTCCAGCGGCCCGAGCGCCTGGCCGCCGGCGCGTCGACGATCGCTCTCAGCCGCCTGGTCGAGCGCCTCGGGGTTCACGAAGAGCACCGACCGCACCTGTCGGTCCACGGTGGCGATGCGGTCCAGGTAGGCGCGGGTCAGCTCGACGGCGGTCAGCGCACCGGTCTCCATCAGGTCGACCAGCTCCGGGATCGTGGTGCCGTCGAGGTCGAGGTCCGGACGCGGGTCGGCCTCGGCGCGGGCCGGCGGCGCGGCGGACGGGAAGGGCATGGCGTACACCCCAAGCCGGCGAGCCCTCGACGTCAAGACACCGGTCGTTACATTCGTGTTTCGACGCCGTCCGGGGTGGGTATAGCCCCGCACCGGGGCCGCGGAACCGCCGGCCGCTCGTGCTCGTGCGCTTGGTTCCACTTGATCGGGGTACACGGATTCCACCCGAGCGGAGAGCAGTCCTGTCAACCGAGTCATCCGAGGTGAACCATGTGCGGAATCGCCGGTGAGGTCGTGACCGGCCGGAACGACGTCCCCGACCTCGACGCCGTGACGCGCATGACGGGCGCCCTGCGCTCGCGCGGACCGGACGGCGAAGGCCACTGGTCGGCGGGACGGGTGGCCCTGGGACACCGCAGGCTCTCGATCATCGACCTGTCCGACACCGGCTCCCAGCCCATGGTCGACGACGAACTGGAACTCGCCGTCGCCTTCAACGGGTGCATCTACAACTACAAAGAGCTGCGGGCCGAGCTGTCCGACCGGTACCGCTTCACGTCCACCAGCGACACCGAGGTCGTCCTGAAGGCGTACGACCGCTGGGGTGAGCGGTTCGTCGAGCACCTCGTCGGCATGTTCGCCATCGCCCTGGTCGACCAGCGGCGCGACCGCGTGCTGCTGGTCCGGGACAGGCTGGGGATCAAGCCGCTGTACGTCGCCGACCTGCCCGGCCGGACCAGGTTCGCCTCCAGCCTGCCCGCGCTACTGGCCGGAGGCGGTGTGGACACCGGCCTGGACCCGGTCGGCCTGCACCACTACCTGTCCTGGCACTCCATCGTCCCGGCGCCGCGCACGATCCTGCGCGGGGTGCGCAAGCTGCCGCCCGCCACCGTGCGCGTCCTCGAACCCGGCCGCGAGCCCCGCGACCACGTCTACTGGCAGCCCGACTACACCCGGCGACCCGAGCACGCCGGGTGGACCGCGCAGGACTGGCAGGAGGCCGTGCGCGACGCCCTGCGCACCGCGGTGCGACGACGCACGGTCGCCGACGTCGAGGTCGGCGTGCTGCTCTCGGGCGGGGTGGACTCCAGCCTCCTGGTCGCCCTGCTGGCCGAGGAGGGGCAACGGCCCAGCACGTTCAGCATCGGCTTCACCGACCGCGACGGCCTCGACGGCGACGAGTTCGCCTACTCCGACGCCGTCGCGCACAAGTACGGCACCGACCACCACCAGCTCCGCATCGGCGACGACGAACTCGCTTCGGCGGTCGGGCACGCGGTCGCCGCGATGAGCGAGCCGCTGGGCACCCACGACGTCACCGCGTTCCACCTGATCTGCCGGGAGGTGGGCCGTCACGTCAAGGTCGTGCAGTCCGGCCAGGGCGCCGACGAGGTGTTCGGCGGCTACCGCTACCACCAGCCTGCGGCCGACGCGCCGCGGCACGTGGCAGCGCGGGTGCTCCGCGACGCGTTCGCCGACCACGACGACCTCGCGCACATCCTGCAGCCCGACTCGCTGGCCGAGGGCGACCCCAGCTCGGCCCTGCTCGCCGCCCACCTCGACCGGCCGGGCGCGGACACGGCGCTGGACGCCGTGCTGCGGACCGACACGCACCTGCTGATGCCGGACGACCCGGTCAAGCGGGTGGACAACATGGCGATGGCCTGGGGCGTCGAGGCCAGGGTGCCGTTCCTCGACCAGGACCTCGTCGAACTGGTCGCGTCCTGCCCGCCGGAGCTCAAGTCCGGCCAGGGCGGCAAGGCCGTCCTCAAGGACATCGCACGCGACGTCCTGCCCGTCGAGGTGGTCGACCGCCCCAAGGGCTACTTCCCCGTGCCCGCCCTCACCCGCCTCGACGGCGAGGTCCTGGACATGGTGCGCACCGCCCTGTCCTCCACCGCGGCGCGGCAGCGTGGCATCCTGCGCCCCGACTACGTCAAGGCCCTGCTCGACGACCCGAACGGCCACTCCACCAAGGTCGGCGGCAACGAACTGTGGCAGGTCGGCATGCTCGAACTGTGGCTCCAGCACCACGACATCGCCTGAACGGCGTTCTCCCGATCGCGGCACGCACCGGGTCCTGCGCCGTGAGGTCCCGTGCTACCAGCAGGCCGGCCTATCGGTGTGCACGGGGATTGTCGGCGAGGGCGACGGCGGCGTGGCTCGCGAACAGCGGCGGCCGACGACGCCGGCGGCAACGGTGTCAGACCGGTCGTGGTGGGTAGCCTGCCGGTGCCGTGCCCGTCCGCGGGCACGGCGGGACCGCGCAAGTGGTGGGCCAGGCTCGACGCGGTGTCGTTGAGCAGACAGCGCCCACGGCGGTCTGGTTGCGCGGTGCGAACGGGCGACGTCGTCCGTTCGCCCCGCGCCCACCCTCCGCGGGGCACCCGGTAGGTGACCGGCCCGCCCGCAGGAGCCGATCACACGCCTGGCTCCGACACGACCGTCGACGTCCGGTGAGTCCGGGATACCGGGTGCCCGGAGCCGCCACAGGCATCGTCGTCGCCGGCGCAGGCGGAACCCCTGGAGGTCCCAGGAGTCGGCGGCCGATCGCCGGGTACCCGCTCCTGCGTGGCACCCGGAGCGGTGGAGGCGAGACCATGACCGATCCGCCACGCGACGACGCTACCGCCTGACATGGCCGGCGACACCGGGCCGGCGGACCCGTTGTTCTTCGTGGGCAACGCGACGACGGTCCCGCGGCTGGGGCCGTTCACCGTGCTCACCGACCCCAACTTCCTGCGCCGGGGCCAGTGGACCCACATCGGGCAGGGCGTGATCTCCCGCCGGCCCAGGATCCCGCGATCACCGTCGGCGAACCGCTGCCGCTGGACGCCGTGGTGCTGTCCCACCTGCACGGCGACCACTTCGACCGGGTGGCGAGCCGCGAACCGGACCGCGGCCGGCCGATCCTGACCACTCCGCACGCCGCACGGCGCCTGAGCAGGCGGGGGTTCCGCGAGCCCGTGGCCCTGAGGACGTGGGCGGACGTGACGATGGGCAAGGACGGCGCCTCGCTGACCGTGACCTCGCTGCCGGGTCGGCACGCCTTCGGGGCGCTCGCCGAGGTGCTCCCGCCGGTCATGGGCACGCTGCTGGAGTACCGGGCGACGCCGGGTTCGCCGGCCTTCCGGGTCTACCTCAGCGGCGACACGCTCGTGCACGACGACCTGCAGGAGATCCGCGACCACTACCCGGCCATCGACCTCGCGGTGGTGCACCTGGGAGGCACGAGGATCTTGGGCCTGCTGCTCACCATGGACGGTGAGCAGGGAGTGGACCTGCTGCGTCCCCGCCGCGCGGTCCCCGTGCACTTCGACGACTACAGCGTGATGAAGTCACCGCTGTCGGACTTCACCGACGAGGTGCGCCGCCTCCGACCGGACACCGAGGTCACCTACCTCGACCGCGGCCACGCGCTCGCCCTCCCGACAGCGGGTGCATGACAAGCGCTCAGGCCACCCGTGGCGTGTGCCGGGTGGCGGGATGGCTGACGTGGTCCGGCCGGTGGCGAGGCGGCGAGCAGCACGGGCTCCGGCCCCGCGGGTGTTCTACCGACCGGTCCGGGCGATCGGTCCAACGTCGGAGTGGCGGCCGGGGCGCAGCGCGGCGTGCCGTTGACCGGGACCGGGTCCGCTCCGCGCGGCCAGCGCGTCGGCGACCAATCCGGTGGCGAAGGCGTACACGCCCTTGTGCAGCAGGTCCACGGCCAACTCCTTGCGCGGCCAGGTCTGCGGCGGCGCGCCGACACCGGTGGCGTTCTCCAGGATCTGGTCGTTGGTCAACCGCACCACGGCGAACATCGCCGAGGCGACCGGACCCCGCAGCCCGGCGTTGGCCATCAGCGCCCGGACGACACCCAGCAACGCGCCCTGGCCGAAGTGCATCGAGAGGTTACGCGCCCGCGAGCGCCGCTCCGGCAGACCGGTCAGCCGCTCCAGCACCTGGGCGGGCACGTGGGAATCGGGCCTGCCGGTCAGCCGCTGCTCGACCTTCTCCGCGACCGTCATCACCACCACCCCGGCCGCTCCGGCGAGCACACCCTGTCCCAGCGAGCGCATCAGCATGTCCGACGGATACCCGCCGGACAGCAGTCCATATCACCGCATCCGGCCCTCCGAGCGGGGTGGCCCGCAGCGGAGGCACCACCCCTCGAGGCCGGGTGCCCTCCTGCGCCGGCCACGGGTCCGACGACGACGTTCGGCGGCCCAGGGCCGACTTCGGCTCGGTGGCCGGTTCCGCTACCTCCGGTCGTCGGACAGGGCGGAGCGCATCGCGTCCTTCACGCGGTCGAACAGTGCGACCGCAGGGCCTGCCACGAGGTTGGCGGTGGCGGACTGGGCGCTGGGGTGTGGGTGCGTCGGCGCCGTGCGCTCGGCTGCCCGAACCATGGCCGCCATGCGGCGCAGTTGCTCCGGGTCGTGGTGTTGGCGCAGGTACCGGAACTCGTAGGCTTCCTCGTGGTGGGCGTGCCGCAACACCGCCTCACGCAGGCGAGCCAGCTCCTCGGGGAAGCTCGGGTCCTCGGTGCCGATGGACTCCAGATGGGCCAGCTGCTCTTTGGCATGTTCCTCTTCGGCGAGCCGGTCCTCCACGATGGCGTCACCGCCGTCAACGCTGCGGCGCACGGCGGGGTGGACCACGATCTCCTCGGCGGTCTCGTGGACGGCGAGCAACCTGACGAGGCGGGCGAAGGCGTCGTTCCGCTGCTCGCCCGTGGACGACTGGACCTCCGCGAACAGGTCGCGTATCTCCATGTGCTGGCCGATCAGCAGCGCCACGACGTCGGCGTCGCGCCCGGTGTCCGGCTCTGATGTGGCGGTCATCGTGCCTCCGTCAGCTGGTGGTGTGCTGCTGCCGCAGCGAGGGCACGGGGTGCTCGCCGTCGGTGGCGTGCCGGTAGTCGGTGCCGAACTGCTCGCGGTGCAGGTCGATCACGCGTTCGCTCGGTGGCAGCTCGCCGCCCATAAGGGCGTCCTGCATGGCTTCGAACCGCTCGTGCGCCTCCTGGACGTAACCGGTGCCCAGCGTGGTCAGGTCGATCTGGGTGTCCAGCAGTTCGCGCAGGTACTCCTTGTTCGGCTCGAACGTCACCGGCGCGGGCAGCTCCGGTGCGAGGACTTCTTCCGGTTCACGGCCGTCGTGGGCGCGCATGAGCTCGCACGCGAGGTGCAGGTGCTCCAGCTCCATGTTCAGGTGCAGCTCCCAGATCGCCTTGATCCGGCGGTCCGACTCGGTCTGCATGAACGAGTGGTACAGGTAGCACTCGTTGTACTCGTGGTTGACCAGCCGCTCCCACCACGTCTCACCGGGGTCCACGAGGGACTCGTAGTGGGTGACGTGCTCCTCCTCGATCAGACCGATCTCCTGGTAGAGCTGCCGGGCGATCGGTTCCATGTACTCGGGCCCGACGTTCATGTAGAAGTTCATGGTCTGCTGCTCGGCGGACATGATCGTCAACGCGTGCAACTTGGAGATCGGGGCGGCGGTGCTGCGGTCGTAGGGCTCGCGCACGTTGTCGGCCGGGTGACGGTGGTGGTACTTGGTCGGCCTGCCGGGGATGACCTCGGTGAGGTCGTCGACGATCCGCTCGGCCTTGCGGCGCTGGATCATCTCGTAGAGGTTCGCGTAGCGGTAGAGGTGGTCGAAGTCCTCCAGCACGCCGAACTGGTAGGCCTGCTTGAGGTACGGGTCGGGCTCCATGCGCGCCACCCACGCGGTGAGGTCCACCGCGACCTGCTCGTAGGCGATCGTGGTCTCCAGCGCGGAGGACACCCCCGGCAGCAGCCAGTTCACCGCTTTCTGCTGCTGTTGCTCGATGTAGCGCACCTCGGCCAGTTGGCGCTTGACATCCATGTCCAGGCAGTTGCGGGCGAACTGGTGGCTGAACATCAGCGCCTCGACCTCGATGCCGTTCATGGTGATGATCCGGCACCGGGTGTACGGGTCGCTGTGGTCGGGGTCGATCGGGTCCACGTCGAGCTCGCGCCAGTTCCGGACCTGGCGGTCGAGCGGGATCCCGCGGTGTTCCAGCGGGTTGAAGCCTGTCGTCGTCATCGAATCCCTCGCACGTCGTCGTTGCGTTGTTCCCGGATCGCGTCGGTGCCCGGACAGACGGTGATGAGGACGGGCTCCAGCGACGGCCAAGCACCCAGCAGCGCGTCCGGGTCGGTGAAGCGCAGCGCCCTGGCCACCTCGTAGGTCGAGACCACCAGCTCGACCGGCACACCTCGTTCCCGCCCCTGGGCGCGCACGGCGGCCACCAACGCGGCCCCGTGGGCGTCGCAGCGGGTGGCGCGGGACAGGTCGAGGATCAGCACCTGGGGTGACTCGCCCAGGCACCGCTGCGCGGCTTCGGCCAGGGGAGTCCGCACGACGCCGGCCACACGCAGCACGAGCACGCCCGGAGCGGGTTCCGCGCAGTCGATCGAATTCATCTCCGCCGACCTGCGGTGTGCCTCGGCAGCGGTCATCTGTTTCCTCCCGGAAATGGTCCTCCTCCAGCGTGCGGCCTCCCGGCCCGGGGCGTCCGCCGCTTCCTCCCGACTGGAGCGAATCCCTGCGTTCGTGCGGCTTCCAGAGGCATGATCACGTCCTCGTGCCGGTGTCGGCGGTGGGTGACGGGAATTCGACCGCATCGACGAGAGGTGACGGGACGTCCACCCGACGTCTCCTCCACCGTGGCACGGATCACGTGAGACGGCGACTCGGGAGACGGGGCGACACCGCGCGACGAGGCCGGCACCGTTTCCGGTTGACCCATCCGGCGGGTTTTCTCCGGGTAGCCGATTTCGTGCCGTGGACAGGGTCGGCGTCCCGGACCTGTGCGCAGCCCCCTGCCGCACGCGGGATCACTCGATGGGTGAGTGCGCAGTCGAGTTCCCGCGCGATCGAGTGACGTAGGCGTCGCTGATTCGGGTAGCTGACACTGTAGTCAGGAACGGTGCCAGGCAGCGCAGCGCGGAACGGTCGGCGACGCCGTTGTGGCTGTGGCCCGGAATCGGTGGTGTGGCGGGTTTCGCCTGCGCGCTGTTGTCGGTGCCGGTGCGCCTGGGCCAGCCGCACCCGCTCGGCTGGCTCGGGCGGCCCGGTGGCCTGAACTCCGCCACGGCCTTCCTCCAATCGCTCGCCACGTCGGTGATCACCGTGACCGGTTTGACGTTCAGGTTGATCATCGTCGCGCTGCAGCTGGCCTCTCAGCAGTTCTCGCCGCGCCTGCTGCGCGAGTTCATGCGCGACCGGGTGATCAAAGCGGTGCTGGCCGTCCTGGTGAGCGCCTTCGTGTTCGCCATCACGGCACTGCGCCACGTCGGGCACGAGGAGTCGGTTCCCGACCTGACGCTGTTGATCGTGTTCGGCGCGAGCATCGCGGTGCTGATCGCCATCCTGGCCTTCATCACCCACATCCCGTGTGCTACGGGTGGATACGTCTACTACGGCGACACCGAGACGCGCGACAATCCGTGCACACCCGAAGTCGAGTCGATCAACCAGGGTGGTCTGGCCAAGGTCACGCGGCTGCCCACCCCGGCTTCCGGGGCGGCACGCGAGGACGAGCAGGTCTTCGACGCCTCCGGCCGTGTCGTCGCGAAGGGCACCAGCGGCTCGTGGACCTGCACCACCTATGACGGTCGTGATCGGGTGATCTCGGTGAAGTCCCCGTCGACGTCGTCGGCACCTGAGCGCACCGTCACGACGAACTACGCCGTGAACGGTGACCCGCTGATCACGGCGGTGTCGGACCCCAACGGCACCGTCACCACGCGAGTGGACCTGCTCGGCCGGGTGGTGTAGTACACCGACGCGAACGGCGTGCGCACGGAAACCACTTACGACCTGGCAGGGCGGATCACCACTCAGAAGGTGGTCCCGCCCAACGCTGCCGACGAAGCGCAAACCACGACCTACACCCACGACGACGAAGGTCGAGTGCTCACCGTGTCGCTGGGGAACACGGTGCTGGCATCGGCTGCTTACGACTCGGCGGGCGAGCCGGCATCGGTCCGCTACGCGGGCGGAAGCTCTCTGGTCTCGATCGGCAAGGACGCTGCGGGCCGTGTCGTGTCGCAGTCGTGGAAGACGAGTGACGGCGCCCAGGTCGACTCGACCGTGAGCCGCACCAGGGCGGCCACGATCGTCGACGAGTCCCTCGGAGGGGTGGACGCTCGTCCGGGTGGGCCGAACTACGTTTACGACGCGGCGGGCAGGTTGACCGAAGCGTGGGTGGTGGGACACCACTACACCTACGACTTCACCTCGAACGCTCCGTCGGCCTGTCCGGCAGGAACTCAGTCCAACGCTGGGCTGAACACCAACCGCGTGCGCCTGCTCGACGAGACCCCGTCCGGTGTCACCGAAACCGGCTACTGCTACGACGCTGCCGACAGGCTGCTGGGCACCGTGGGCGCCATCGCGGTCAGCGACGTCCGGTACGACGACAACGGCAACACCACGCAGTACACGACTGGTGGCTCCACGACGCACCTGTCGTGGGACGGCGCTGACCGCAACATCGCGGTGCGGGTCACCGGTGCCGATCCGGCGCACGTTTCCTACATCCGTGACGCCACCGACCGCATCGTGCGCAGGCAAGCTACCCAGGGTGACGCCACGACCAGCGTGCAGTACGGCTACACCGGCAGCGGCGACACGGCCGACCTGACCCTCGGCTCGGACAACAGGATGATGTCGCGCAGCATCAGCTTGCCGGGGGGAGCGCTGTACACCTGGAAGCCGGACACCTTCACTCTCGACCATCCGACCGTGCACGGTGACCTCGCGTTGACCACGAGCGCGGACGGCAAGCAAACAGGGGCACTGCGGACCTACACGCCGTTCGGCGAGCCGGTGAAGTTCGACGGCGTCATCGACACGGACGACGTGCCCGACAACATGCCCGGTCAGATGGACAACGGCTGGCTCGGCGAGCACCAGCGGCTGTACGAACACGCCGGCGGGTTGTCCATCGTCCAGATGGGAGCTCACCCGTACAGCCCGCTGCTCGGGCGGTTCCTGTCCGTCGACCCGGTGGAAGGTGGTAGCGCCAACGACTACGAGTACACCGCAGCGGACCCGGTGAACCTCACCGACCTCGACGGCCGGGCCATCTGGGTACCGATCACCCTGGCCTGCGTTCGGTTCTGCGCCGCCGCGGGACGGGCCGTGCAGGCCGCCAGGACCGTGAAGTACAGCGGATCGCTGTTCCGGAAACCCGTGGTTGGCGTCGGGAGCCGGCTCTTCGGCAACAAGACCATCCAGGGTGGACGTATGGGGCTGCTCAACCACAAGAAGTTGCCCGTGCGGGTAGGGTGGAACGTCATCTCGACCAAGCCCCTCGGGTTCAAGGGTGGCCTCGCCGCCTTCCGGATCGTTGCCGGACGCGGCAAGAACGCTTGGCACAGGGATCTGTTCTACGGACGAGTGAGCATCAGGGGAAGATGGTTGGAGTGAGCGAGGCCGATGTGAGTACGTGGCGATCGCGGCGTGAACGCCTCGATGCCGTCATCGACAGTGCGCGCGCTCGAGTCGCCGCAGCGGGAGCAGAGCTTCGTGTGCAGGTGGATCCGAACGAGGAGCCGAGCCCTGCCGTGACGTGGAACTGGCACATCACCTGTACGGCGGAAGGCATCGAGGTCGATGTGATCGCTTCGCAGGACCTGGCACAGTTCGCGATCGAGGACGGCAGCGGTCGGTTCGAGATCGAGACCGATGCGGCGGGGTTCCCCGAAGTGCTGACGCGGCGACTTCTGCAGTAGTCGGTACTCGGCGTGGCGTGCGCGTCAGTTGTGCACACGCACGCCACGCCGAGTTGTCGACGGTCGGGGTCCTTCACCCCGGATGTCGGACACGGAACAGCGGTCGATCGGTGATCCGGCCCTTTCCGTCGAACGCGCGATCTCATCCTTCCGATATCTCGACCGGCCCGGCACGCGCACCTAGTGGCGTGTCACAGAGGGATGACCCGGTAATCGATCGGTTGGGGTGATCGGCGAGGCTGGTCCCGCATGTCGAGTGCGGGAGGTGGTTGTGGCTCGTCGTCCGAGCGTGTTCGTGAGGCCGTTATCGATGGAGGAAGGCCGGAAGATCCAACGGATCACCAGGACCGCGAAGGATCCGGTACGGCTGCGCCGGGCGATCGTGGTGCTGATGTCCGGCCAGGGCCAAGCGGTCCGGGACATCACCTCGTTGATGCAGGTGAGCGAGGACTATGTCCGTGACGTGATCCACGCGTTCAACGAGCGGGGGTTCGCGGCGCTGGACCCAAAATGGAGCGGCGGGCGGAGTCGGACGATCGGTGAGGCGATCCGTGAACGGATCTGCCTGATCGCCCGCACCGCGCCCGCCGACTGGGGCATCACCGCGTTCTCCACCTGGTCGCTGGCGAAGCTGCGCGAGCACCTGCTCGACCGCGGCACCGTGGCCGCGGTCAGCCGGGAGACGCTGCGGCGCATCCTGCGCGACGCCGGCGTGTCCCGCCAGGCCACCACCACCTGGAAGGCCTCCACCGACCCGGACTTCCTCGCGAAGATGCATCGCATCCTCGACCTCTACGACCACCCGCCCGCCGACGGCAGGGTGATCTGCGTCGACGAGTTCGGACCGCTCAACCTGATGCCACGCAAGGGCAAGTCCTGGCGACCCGCCGGGTCACCCCGCCGATTACGGGCCACCTACAACCGCCACCACGGCGTGATGCACATGCTCGCCGCACTCGACCTCACCACCGGGAAGATCCACTACCCGATCCGACGCCGCAAACGCCACCGCGAGTTCCTCGACCTGCTCAAGGCCCTGCGCGCCCGGTGGCCCGGTCAGCGGCTCTACCTAGTCATGGACAACTTCTCCCCACACCGACACCCCGACGTCCGGAACTGGGCCGCCGACAACGACGCCGAACTGGTGTTCCTGCCCACCTACAGCTCCTGGTTGAACCGGATCGAGGCCGAGTTCGCCGCCCTGCGCTACTTCGCCCTCAACGGCACCGACCACCGCACCCACGACGAACAGAACGCCGCCATCGCGGCCTACATCCGCTGGCGCAACGCCCGCGCCCAGCCCAAGACCAGCTTCGCCACCGACTCACCCATCCGCACCTGGACCGATTACCCGGCCAAGGCTGCGTGACAAGCCACTAGCTCCGGCGGCGATCCCGGACGGCCCACGCTCCGGAGACGGCCAGGCCGGCGGCCACCGCCAGCGCGATCACCCAAGCCGGTGCCATTGGGCGGGCCGGGTCGGGGGGTGGGCCGCATTCCTCCGGGGTTGCCCCGATCGGGCACGCCCGGACGCCGATCGGCCCGGCCACCGTCGTGCGGACGGCCGCCGGGCCCGGGCCGGTGGCCAGGATGACGACCAGTGCGATGCCCAGGCACACCACCAGCACCACCGCGGTGCGGATGAGGCTTCGCGACACGGTCCCTCCTCCTGTCACGTCGGTCGCGGACCACCAGCGAGGCCGGCAGTGGCCGGCGGCGATGAACCTGCTGGTGCGCTTGCGTTCCACATCCGTGCCGGCGTCATCAGCAGCGGCGGCACGTCGTGCTCGGCCAGCTCCTGCGTGCAGCCCTGGAGCAGGATGCTGAAGTTGGGGTCCACGAACAGCCGACGCTGGGGTTCGGTGAGCACGAACGCCATCGACTGCGCCCGCTGTGTCACCAGGCTGCGCGCCGCCGGGTTGGCGACGTACCCGGTGGTGCGCACCGCTTTCCGCACGGCCTCCAGCGCGGCCGGGCTGACGTTGCGGCCGCCGTTGAGGGCACGGGACACCGTGCCCCTGGACACGCCGGCGAGGGCCGCCACATCGTGGATGGTCGGCCGGCGCCGTTCTCTGCCGCGTTCGGTGCTCATGTGGCCCTCATGCTTTCACAGCGCCGGACAGCAGGTCGATCGGCCAGTACCGCTGGAGCAGCAGGAACAGGGCGATCAGGGGCAGCACGGACACCAGCGAGCCGGTCACCACGAGCGTGTAGAGCGCGGGCACCGTGTTGCCCTGGTTGAGCAGCGTGTAGAGGCCGAGGTGACGGGGCTTTCCGTTCGTCGCCGAACATGATGAACGGCAGCAGGAAGTTGTTCCAGATCGACCCGAACCGGAACAGGAACACCGTCACCAGTCCGGGAAGCATCATCGGCAGCGCGATCGAGCCGAGGATGCGCGCCTCGCCCGCGCCGTCGGTGCGGGCCGCCTCCACGACGTCGTCGGGCACCGACGCGGCGGCGTAGATGCGGGCCAGGTAGATGCCGTACGGGCTGAGGATGCTCGGGATGAGCACGGACAGGTACCCGTCGGTCAGGCCGACCTCGGCCAGCAGCAGGTACTGCGGCACCTCCAGCATCACCGCGGGCACCAGGACACCGGCGATCAACGAGTTGAACACCAGCGCCCGCCCCGGGAACTCGAACTTGGCCAGCGCGTACCCCGTGACGCCGGACAGCGCCGCCGACAGCAGCGCGCCCACGCCCGCGTAGAGCGCGGAGTTCGCCATCCGCCGCCGGAACAAGGCCACACCACACGAGACGCACGCATCCGCCATAGGGGTGAATCATCGAAAGGTTTCGTTGACGAACCCGGCTCCCGGCCAGCACCGTGCCCAAGGCGTCGGGGGACCGCTCCAGGCGGAGTGGCCGTCGGCAAGCACAAGATCAGGGAGACTCGACGAAGCGCCCCATCGCGATCCTCGCCGCCGCAGCGGCGGTGGTCGGCTTCGTCGCGGCACCGACGGCGTCCGCCGCGGCCGACTGCGCCCCCGGGCGGTCGCCCGCCGTCGCCTGCGGTGCCGGCGTCGGGCACAAGGTCCACACCGCGGGCCGGGTCGTGCGCGACGGCGCCTCCCTGCGCTTCAGCTGGCCCGGCGTCTACTTCGAGGGCCGCTTCCGCGGCACCGGGATCGGCATCGTGCTCACCGACCCCGCCGCCGACTACGAGATTTAGGTCGACGGCGCGGTGGCCGCGACGCTGGTGATGCCGGCCGCCGGCACGCACTGGGTGCACGGCCTGACCAGAGGCGAGCACACCGTCCGGCTGGTCAAGCGCAGCGAGAGCCCGTGGGCCACCAGCACGTTCGGCGGCTTCGTCGCGGCACGCGGCGGTGTGGTGCTCAACGCGCCCGCAGCCCGCCAGCGGCAGGTCGAGTTCATCGGCGACTCCTACACCGCCGGCTACGGCAACATGTCCGCCGGCCGTGACTGCACCGGGGACGAGGTCGGCCGCACCACGAACGTCGACCGGGCGTTCGGCGCGCTGACCGCCCGCCGGCTGGGCGCGGACTACCAGGTCAACGCCTTCTCCGGGCGCGGCATGGTGCGCAACTACAACGGCATCGAACCCGGCACCGACTACCGCACCTACTACGACCGCGCCCTCCTCGCCGTCAGCGGCGACGTGTGGCGCAAGCCGGCGGGCTGGCGGCCGCAGTTGGTCGTCGTCGGCCTGGGCATCAACGACTTCTCCACCGCGCTCAACCCCGGCGAGCCGTGGACGCCCGAGAGCCTGGTCGCCGCCTACAAGACCGCGTACCACGGCTTCCTCGACGAGCTCCGCGCCCGCTACGGCAGCGACACGGTCATCGTCGTCAGCGCCACGCACATGTCGAACACCACCGCGTTCGCCGACGCCACCCGGCAGGTCGTGGCCGAGCGCGGCGACGACCGCGTCCGCCACTGGTACTACGACAACACCGGCCTGGACTACCTCGGCTGCCACTGGCACCCGTCCGCCCACGACCACCAGGTCATCTCCGAGCGGCTCGACGCGTTCGTCGCCACCCTCCCGCTGCGCTGGTAGCCGTTCCCCCGATTGGAGATCGTCAGTGCGAGCACTGCTTAAGATCGTCAGCGTCGTGGTCGCCGCGGTCGCGATGGCGGCGGGACTGTCCGTCCCGCAGGCGTCGGCCGCCGCGTTGACCGAGGTGACCCGCTTCGGCCCGAACCCCAGCGGCCTGCGGATGCACCTGTACGTGCCGGGCCGGCTCCGGGCCAGGCCCCCGGTGCTGCTCGCGGTGCACTGGTGCACCGGGTCGGGGCCGGACATGCACGCGGGCACCGACTTCACGCAGTTGGCCGACAAGCACGGGTTCATCGTGATCTACCCGTCGGCGGTCCGCGAGAGCCACTGCTTCGACGTCTCGTCGCCGCAGGCGCTCAAGCGCAACGGGGGCAGCGACCCGGTGGGGTTGGCGTCGATGGTGCGGCACACCGTGCGGCGCTACCACGCCGACGCGTCGCGGGTGTTCGTCACCGGTATCTCGTCGGGCGCGATGACGACCAACGTCATGCTGGCGAACTACCCGGACATGTTCGCGGCCGGGGCGGCGTTCGCGGGCGTGCCCGCCGGCTGCTTCGCCACCACCGACGGCTCCGGCTGGAACAACGAGTGCTCCAGCGGCCGGATCCTGAAGACGCCGCGCGAGTGGGGCGACATCGCCCGCGCCGCGTACCCCGGCTACACCGGCCCCCGGCCGCGGGTGCAGTTGTGGCACGGCACCGAGGACGTGGGTCTGCACTACGCGAACTTCGGCGAGGAGATCGACCAGTGGACCGACGTCCACGGCCTGTCGACCACCCCCACGTCGACCGACCACCCGCGCCCCACCTGGACCCGCACCCGTTACGGCTCCGCGGTGGAGGCGATCTCCCTGCAAGGCGTGCCGCACAACCTGTGGACCTCGGGCATGGCCGCGGAAGCCATCCGCTTCTTCGGCCTGGACAAGCCGTGCCGGACTGCGTCCGTCGAATGATCCCGCTTCACAGCTCGGCGATGGTGATGGCCGTGAACCCGTTGTCCACCCGGGACAGCCGTTCGTGCAGGGCGTCGGAGTAGAGCCAGTCGCGGATCGGCGCGGCGGGCGACGCGGGCGAGCTGGTCGCCGACGACCGAGATGACGTGGGATCTCCGCGACCAACTGGGGGCTCAACCCGTGCCGCTTTGAGTCGGCTTTATCCGGCTTGGACACCCGGTCCATCACGTTCTGCCGCACACCGATCAGCTCATGGTTGACCGCGTACCGGAACACCGCGCCCAACGCGTAGTAGGCGTGCAAGGCGGCGCCGTTGCCGCCGTTGCTCGACCGCCGCACCACCGCCGTCTCGCGCACGTGCTCCAGAAACCGGGTGACCTCCCCGTCGTCGGGTTCGGTCAACCTCCGGGTGCCCCAGGCGGCGAGCACCTTGTCCCAGTAGGGGCCGTAGATGCGCCGCGACGGCGCGGGCATCGCCTCCACGACCTTCGGCACCAGCTCGGCGAAGGTGGGCACCTCCCGCGCGGGCGCGCCGTCGACCAGATCGGTCGGGGTGAGGTTCATCCGCGCCAGCAGATGCAGCGCCACCGCCACATCACCCGGATCGGCACGCCCGGCAGTCACCGCCTGCTCAGTCATCGTCACCACCTCCCGCCGCGCAGACACCGCCGCGCCCAGGCCGGGCACGGTCGGACACCGACTGCGCGACCGGGGACGACTCCGACGACGCGGCAGCGGCCGAAGAGGCAGCCGCCGAGGAGGCCACGGGCGGGCGCTCACCCGGCCGACGTGCGTCGGCCACGACCCGCCGCACGTCGGGCAGCGCCCGGTCCAGCTTCTCCAGCCCGTGCACGACCAGCGCCGACAACGACGGCACCGCCACCAGCAGCACCTGCTCGCGCTTGCCGAACCCGCACCACCGCCGCAGCCCGGCCGGAACGGCGATCTTGACCCGGCCGGTCAGCACGTGCCCGCCGCGCCGGTCGTGGCGCACCACCAGCGCCCCGCCGTCGTGCACCGCGATGTCCACTTGAGTGCCCGCGCTCCACCCGAGCACCGCGAACAGCGTCCGGTCGGAGATCCGGCCCTTGTCGTCGAACACAGCCACGGCGTAGCGCCGCAGATGCCGGGTGCGCACCACCGGAAGACCACCCGGATCGGGGGCCGGCGTGCGCCGCAGGTCCAATTCTCGCGGGGGCAGGAAACGGTCGTCGCCGAATTCGCCGGTATCGAAGAACACGTAGACCCGCTTGAGCGTCAGGGCGCAGTCGACGTGGAAGAAGTCGCAGGCCAGCAGGTTCGCGGCCTGCGCGCGCAGGAACCGCCGCCACGAAGTGTCGCTGTCGCGCTCGGGTGCGGGCGGTATGCGTAGGCGCTTGAGCACGCGGCGCACGGTTGAGGCAGCTACCCGGTGGCCGAGCTCGAGCAGCTAGACCTGGATCCGGCGGTAGCCCCAGCTGGCGTTCTCCCGCGCCATCCGTTCGATCAACGCCACGACCGTGTCGTCGATCGGTGGTCGGCCGGTGCGGTTCGGGTAGGTCCACTTCTGTGCGACCAGGCGTCGGTGCCACCGCAGGACGGTGCCCGGCGTCACCAACCGGTGGAGTCGTAACCAGCCGGGTAGGCGTCGCACCAACGCGGCGAGCAACGCACGATCGGCCCAATCCAGTCGCGGACGAGGGTTGGCCCGACGCAGCACGGCGATCTCGTGCCGCAGCACCAGCAGCTCCACGTCTTTGGTCGCCGACGACCGGCCGAGCAGAACCAGCCAGCCAACGACCCGGACGAAGATCAGGTACAGCAGTCGTAACGCCACGCTCCATAATCGTGCCCCTACCGCCCATGATGCGCGATCGCTGCAGCTCGGCGCCCGAGGGCGGAGTTCTGGAACCCCACAGGGTCCTGCTGCTGTGCGTGGCGGCCACCTGGAGCGGTGCGCTGCGCGGTCTTGACCAGTCCCCGGAGGGCGGTGGGCGACCCGCCTGACGGGTTCACGGCCGGCTATGTCGTGGCACCCGGACTCTCGGCGACGGTCAGCCGGCGTGCCGACGCGACGTCCGGGCAGCCCGCCAGGCGCAAGGCCGTCTCGAACTCGAGCCGCAGCACGTCCAGCACCGCTGCCACACCCCGCTCACCGCCCGCCGCGAGCCCCCACAGCACAGGCCTGCCGACCAAGACCGCGGTCGCGCCGAGCGCCAACGCCCGCAGGACGTCCACCCCGCTGCGGACACCGCTGTCCAGCAGTACCGGGCACCGCCCGCGCACCGCGGCGACGACCTGCGGCAGCGCGACCGCGCTCGGCACAGCACCGTCCAGCTGCCGCCCACCGTGGTTGGACACCACGACACCCTGCACCCCGAGGTCGACGGCGCGGGCCGCGTCACCGGCGTCGAGCACCCCCTTGAGCACCAGCGGCAGGTTCGTGTGCGCCCGGATCCACTCCAGGTCACGCCAGCTCAACGACGGGTCGAACACCGCGCTGGTGTGCAGGGCGATCACCGAGTCACCGGGCACCCGTTCGCCGACCTCGCCGTCGGTGTTCACCGGCTTGACCCACGACGGCAGCGCGAACCCGTTGCGCAGGTCCCGCAGCCGCCGCCCGAGCACCGGCACGTCGACTGTCAGCACCACCGCACGGCACCCCGCCTCCTCGGCACGGCGCAGCAGCTTCACCACCACCTCGCGGTCGCGCAGCCAGTACAGCTGGAACCACGTCGTGCCGCCCGCCGCGGCCACGTCCTCGATCGGGTCGGAGCTGAGCGTGCTCACCACGTACGGCACACCTGCCGCCGCCGCGGCAGCCGCGACCGCGCGCTCGCCACCGTCGTGGATCAGCCGCTGGTAGGCCATCGGAGCCACGGCCAGCGGCAGGGAGGACGTGACGCCGAACAGCTCGCAGCCCGTGTCACAGGCCGAGACGTCCACCAGCGCCCGCGGCACGACCGCGACCCGGTCCAACGCGGCCCGGTTCGCGGCGAGCGTGACCTCCTCGCCGCTGCCGCCCGCGATGTAGTCCCACACGTCCGGCGCGGACCGCTCGGCGGCCAACCGCTCGACGTCGGCCGTCGACCACACCTCACGCATAAGCTGCCGCCTGCATCGAGTACAGCTCGGCGTACAGGCCGTTCGCGGCCATGAGCTGGTCGTGCGAACCCTGTTCCCGCACGCGTCCGTCGGCCACCACCACGATCAGGTCGGCCATGCGCACGGTGGAGAACCGGTGCGAGACCAGCAACGTGATGGCACCGGTCCGCTGGCCGACCTCGCGCGCACCGGCCGCGTACCGCTCGAACAACCGGTGCTCGGCCTGCGCGTCGAGCGCCGCGGTCGGTTCGTCGAGGACCAGCAGCAACGGGTCGCGACGCATCATCGCCCGGCCGAGCGCGAGCTTCTGCCACTGCCCGCCGGACAGCTCCACGCCGTCGGCGTAGGTCTTGCCGAGCTGGGTCTCGACACCGTCCTCGAGGCGGTCCAGGACGTCCTCGGCGCGTGCGCGGCGCAGGGCGTCGTGCACGGCGTCGGCCGACTCGATCTCGGCCAGCTCGCCGACACCGACGTTCTCGCGGGCGAGCAGCTCGAACCGGGCGAAGTCCTGGAACCCGGTGGCGATGCGGGCACGCCACCCGTCCACGGGAAAGCGGGTGAAGTCCGTGCCGTCCAACGAGATCGTGCCCGTGGTGACCGGGTAGAACCGGCACAGCAGCTTGATCAGGGTGGTCTTCCCGGCGCCGTTCTCACCGACGAACGCGACCGTGCCGCCGGCGGGCAGGGTGAGGTCGACGTCGGCGATGACCGGCCGGTCGGTGCCCGGGTAGGTGAACGACACACCACGCAGCTCGATGCCCTCGCGGATGCGTCGGGGCACGTCCCGGTCGGGCGGGGGAGGTGCCTGGCTCGCGACCAGCGCGCGGACCCAGCGCACGTTGCCCATGACCCGCCCGGTGCGCTGCATCTCCTGCAACGTGGCGACGGACGAGGTCACCTGCTGGTTCACCTGGGACGCCAAGGTCAGCACGAGCAGGACGTCGCCCACGCCGCGGCGACCGGCCACCGCGTCCCGCAGCACCAGCAGCGTGCCCAGCACGTAGGCCACCGCGAAGAACAGCTCGCCGCCGGTGCGCAGCACCACGGCCCGGCGCTCACCGCGCCACAGCTGTGCCGACGCCTCGTCCCAGGCCCGGCGCTGGCGCTGGCGCAGCTCCGACTGCAGCCCGCTGACGCGCAGCTCCTTGGCCGAGGCCGCGTTCGCGACGAGTTCGAACAGGTGCTTGGCGTGCCGGGACGGCGGTGCCGAACGCTCGCGTGCGGCGTTGACGATCGACTCCGCCCGCCGCCCGAGCAGCAGCGGCGGCACGGCGGCCAGCGGCAGCAGCAACAGCAGCGGGTTGAGCCGTGCCAGCAGGATCGCGGTGATCGAGATCGCCACCAGCAGGCCGAGGCTGTTCAGCAGGCCCTCCATCGAGCCCCACCCGGCCCGGTGCAGTTCCTGGCGCAGCAGCTGGATCTTGTCGGCGTACTCGGGCCGCTCGTGGTGCTCCAACCCGGCCGAGCCGTTGGTCATCTCGATCAGCTCGCGCTCCAGGCGCGGCACGGCGCGGTCGCCCAGCTCGAAGTAGAAGATGTGGGCGAAGTGCCCGGCGGTGAGCGCGGCGATCACCGCGACCACGACCAGCACCGCCGCCACGGTCGCACCCCGGACGTCGCCGGCCAGCGCCGAGTCGGTGAGCGCGGCCAGGGCGGGCGCGGCCAGCGGCATCGCCGACGCCTGGGCGATCATGAGCACGACGGCGAGCACCAACCGGTACCGGCTCTCCTGCCAGGCGATGAGGAACAACTCCCAGCCACCGCGGACGACCTCGATCACCGGCTGACCCCCTCCACCACGGCGTCCGCCGCCGCGCCGTCGACCGCCGGGTACCCGGTGGCCGTGTCACCGTCCGGCACGTCGTCGGCTTCCGAGTCGTTCAGGCCGTGCGCGAACCGCTTCGCCTGCAAGGTGAACAGGCGCGCGTAGTGGCCGCCCGCCGCGATCAGCTCGTCGTGCGTGCCGCGCTCGACCACGTGCCCGCCGTCCACCACCACGATGTGGTCGGCCCGCCGGACGCTGGAGAACCGGTGCGAGATCAGCAGCGAGGTCACCCCGCGCGTCAGCTCCACGAACCGGTCGAAGAACGCCACCTCGGCGCGGACGTCCAGCGCCGAGGTGGGCTCGTCCAGCACCAGGACCGCGGCACCCGCATCCAAGGCGTAGAGCGCACGGGCGATGGCGATCCGCTGCCACTGCCCGCCGGACAGGTCCGTCCCGCCCGGGTAGGCCCGCGAGAGCGGCGTGTCCAGGCCGTCGGGCAGGGCGAGCAGTGCTTCGGCGATCCCGGCGCGTTCGGCGGCGCGCAGCACCACCGCGCGGTCGACCGGGACGTGCGCCGCGCCCAGCGCGATGTTCTCCGCCGCGGTCAGCTCGTAGCGCACGAAGTCCTGGAAGATCACGCCGATCTGACGCCGCCAGAGCACCGGGTCGAACTCCGCGATGTCCACGCCGTCCGCGCGCACCGCACCCGATGTCGGCTCGTACAGCCGCGCGAGCAGCTTCACCAGCGTGGTCTTGCCCGCGCCGTTGACGCCAACCACGGCCGTGCACCGACCGGCGGGCAGGTCCAGCTCGATGCCGTCGATCACGGTGCGGTCCGAACCGGGGTAGTGGAAGCCGACGCGGTCGAACTTGAGCGACGCGGCCGGCGTGCCCGGCGGCACCTGCGCCCGACCCGGCGGGGGCTGACCGTCGTCCAACTCGTCCAGCCGGTCGCGCAACCGTTGCAGGGCCGTCAGCGACAGCATCGCGAACTGGGTGCTGGTGTCCGCCTCGGCGTAGTAGCCGCCCAGCGAGATCGCCAGCACCACCGCCTGCACCCCGAGCGCCAACGCGGTCAGGCCCACCCGCCCGGTCGCGGCGAGCTGGGCGGCGTACACCATCGCGCCACCCGCCGCCAACAGGCCCAGCGCCGTCAGCAGCAGGTACGGGGTCAGGTAGACGCGGCGGCGCGCACGTTCGAAGGTGTTGCGCACGGTCTCCCACACGGCCGCGTAGCGATCCGCGAGCCAGCCGGTGAGGCCGAACACCCGGATCTCCTTCGCCGCCACGTCGGTCATCGTGAGCTCGTGCAGGTAACCGATCTCGCGCATCCTGCCGATGAGGTCGCGCCCCACCCGCGAGTACTTGCGCAGCCCGCCGCGCTGGCCGTAGCGGAACGCCAGCACCGCCGCACCGACCCCGAGCCCCGCGGGCCAGCCGATCGTCAGCCCGATGGCCACCACCAGCGCCACCAGCCGGGTGTAGCGGGCGATCAGCGCCACCAGGCCGAAACACGCCTGCCCCGGTGTGCCCCAGTCGCGCTCGAAAGCGCGCACGGCCTCGTTCAGCTCGTCCAGCGTGCGCTGGTCCTCCAACGGTCCGGTGCCGACCGGCCGCAGCATCAACGCCATCGCGTCGTCCCGCAGCGCGCTGTCCACCCGTCGCCGCAACTGCTGGCCCAGGGCGTTGCCCACGGGGGTGAGGATCTGGGTGAGCAGGAACGCGCCGGCGGCGAGCAGGAAGATCGAGGTCAGCCGGTCCCAGGCCGCGCTGCCGACCCCGCCGCCGACCGCGGCGGGCACCTCGCCGAGCATCACGCTCGTCGCGACCACGAAGGCCACCGGCAACAGGCCCAACACGAAGTGGAGCACGGCCAGGAACACGACCAGCCCCACACCACCGGACGGCAACAGCCTCGCGATCCGCAACCGCGGCCGCACCGCCTCGTCCACCCAGTTCGCCCACGTGACGCGCAACCCGGCCGTCGCGGGAGGTGTTCCGGTCGTCATGGCGCTCCCGCGGATCCTCTGGTGGTGCGGTTCGTCGACCAACCGCTCGTCGAATCGGCCGCAGGTGCATTGCCGCGTTTCTTCACGTCGTACGGGCACCGATCCTCAACCGGCTGCCAGGAGTCCCCAGGGCATACAAGCACAGGGGTGCGAGCACCTCCAAGGAAGTGATTTCGTTGATCCGCACGGTCTTCTCGCGCACCTCACCGGACGTTGCTCCGGTCGGTCCAGCGGCTCGTTGACGACGGTGATCCGGATGGCGTCTCGTGTGTCCGGTGGAAGTCGCGCGGTGATGGGGAACTTCTGGCCGGCAAGGACGATGTCCCGGGCGGGGAGTTGAACGAGGGCTGTCGTCGGTGCGCGCCGCCGGATGTGCCGTCGCCGTAGTCGTTGTCACCGGCGACGGTGTCCAACGGTTCGGCTCTGCCTGCGTTGATGCGGATGGTGCCGGCGGTGGGTTGACGGGCGCCGATGATGGCGTGGGCCATGGTCAGGCCGGCGCGGCGGGCGGTTCCGGCGTGGGTGAGGTCGTGGTGGGCGTGGACCACCGCGGCGCGCGAGGCGGACCTACTCCCACGTGCACTCCTTACCTGGCGCTGCGAGGAGCTGATCGCCACCGGGCAGCTGCTGGAGACGACCAGCATCGACAACGTCGCACTCGTCGGCGGATCGCCGAGCTCGATGCCGAGATGGCCGTCCAACGGCGTGCTACCGAGTTGCCCGAGGAGGCCGGGGACCCCAACGTGGTCCGAGGCCACCGAAAGTGCGCCCGAGCCACTCGTTCCACAGTCCCGTCAGGCGTAGTCGGGCAGCGTGCGGGCCACGTCGTGCGGTGACGGCATGGTGGCCACTTCGGCGGCGACGGCCCGGGTCGCGCCGAGCACGGCGTCGTCGGTGAGCAGTCGTTTCGCCTTGGCCGTGAACACCTCGGCGGTCACGTCCGCGCCGAGCACGCGGTCGCCGAGCCCGGCCTCGGTCACCATGTCGGCGTTGTTGAACTGGTCCGCCGCCTGCGGTATGACCAGTTGCGGCACGCCCGCGCCCAGCGTGCCCATGGTCGTGCCGGCCCCGCCATGGTGCACCACGAGGTCGACGTGCGGCAGCAGGTCGGCCTGCGGGACCCACGGGAGCACCACGACGTTGTCCGGCAGTTCGCCGAGCGCGTCCGGTTCCACCGTCGGTCCGGTCGCCACGAGCACCTTCACGTCCAACGCGGCGAGACCCTCCACAGCGGTGCGCAGCACCTCCACGACGCCGAAGGCCGTGCCCAGCGTCAGGTACACCAGGGTTTCGCGGTGCTCGAGCACCCACGAAGGCAGCTCGCCGGGCTCGGCGAACGGCACCGGCCGCAGTGGGGTTCGGTGCACCGACGAGGTCAGGAACGCCGGGTTCTGCAACGACGGTGGGCAGATGTCGAGGTACGGGTGGCCGAGCACCAGGGGATCGCTCCGCGGGACCTCGACGCCCAACTCCGCACCGAGGTCGGTGAGGTGGGCGAGCGCGGCCTCGGCGAAGTCGGGCTCCTGCCACATCCGGCCGAACGAGTGGCACAGCGCGGGTACGCCCGCGACGTCGGCGGCGAGGCCCGCGCCCGGGTTGCCGAACTCGTGCACGACCAGGTTCGGCTTGCGGTCGGCGATGACCGGCGCGAGTTCGGTGGCGAAGCGGCGCGGCATCACCGAGGCGAAGGTGTACGCGACCCGCTCGGTGACGTCCTCCGGCCTCCTCGGCCGGGCGTCACTGGTCGCGATGGCGAACGCCTCAGGCACTTCGATGCCGCCGACGATGTGCTCGATGCCGCGCGCGGTGAGGGTGTTCGCGAACGCGGCGCCGGTGAAGTAGCCGACATCGTGGCCCAGCTCCCTCGCGGCGATCGCGAGCGGCAACAGGGGGTAGGTGTGCCCGTAGTGGCCGAGGCTGGAGAAGAGGATCCGCACGGTACGAGGGTAACCTGGCGATGTCCGGCAGCGGGTGAACCTGTCCGTGACCGGGACCTTCCCGCATACGGCCGTGAACCTGCGATCCGACGCCGTCAGTCCCACACTGATCACGCAGCCCTTGGTCGAAGATCCTTCTGTCGCACGAAGATCTCCAACCAAGGGCTGTACCTATAATCAACCAGGGTGCCGAACGATCCCCGATCCTCGGGTCCGGCGAACCCGAGCAGGGTGTCGTCGGCATAGCGGACGTACGGCAACCGCCGGAAGCCCGTCTGCCGATGATTCCGGATCGAGCGGATGCCCGACCACGTGCACCGAACCTGGCATGTCGACGAACATCCGCACATGCCGAAGGGCGTGCAGCCGAACGTGCCGCCAAGCCGTAGTGGCTGGACGAAGTCTTCTCCCGGCCTGGTCGCGTAAGGGCTACGGTCGTTGCGCGACCAGGCGAGCGCGGACGGATGGGATGAGGTGCGGGGGAATGGTCACCGGTGGCTTCTCGTCGAGAGGGCTGGCTCGGGTGCGAGAGCTGCTGGAGCGCCAAGTCGCGTCCGGCTTCGTGCCCGGTGCGGTGGCGGTTCTCGGCCGCCACGGCGAGGTGCACGTCGAAGCGGCGGGCACCATCGCCTTCGAGGGCGAGGGCGCGGGGACGCCGATGGCGGCCGACACGATCTGCCGCACGGCCTCGATGACCAAGCCGATGGTCGCCGCGTGCGCGATGACACTCGTGGACGACGGCACCCTGCGCCTGGATGAGCCGGTTGACGACCTGCTCCCGGAGCTGGCGGACATGACCGTGCTCGCCGATTTCCACGGGCCGCTGGACGACACCGTCGCGGCGCAACGCCCGATCACGCTGTGGGATCTGCTGTCGTTCACCTGCGGCATCGGCATGATCCCGACCAGACCGGGAAGGGTACCGATCGTCGACGCGCTGAACGCACTCGACTACACGTCGCCGGACGAGTGGATGCGAGGGCTGGGCGCGCTTCCGCTCGCCTACCAACCGGGTGAGCGCTGGATGTACGACACCGCCTCCAACGTGATCGGCGTGCTCATCGCCAGGGCCACCGGCATGTCCTTCGGAGACGCCCTCCGCGAGCGGATCTGCGATCCGCTCGGGATGAAGGACACCGCCTTCAGCGTGCGCGGCGAGGACATCGGCCGGTTCGCGACGGCGTACCAACGTGCCAGTGCGGTCACCGGCGGGCAGGTCGTGGACGACGGCCCCGACGGGCAGTGGAGCCGGCCGCCGACGTTCGAATCAGGTGCCGCCGGACTGGTCTCGACCGCCCAGGACTACTTCGCCTTCGCTTCGGCTCTGTTGGCCGGCGGCTCCCACGGCGGCAGGAGGGTGCTCTCCCGACCGTCGGTCACGCTGATGACCACCGACCAGCTCACCTCGGAGCAGCGGGCCGGCTCCGGGTTCCACCCGGGGTTCTTCGACGAGATGGGTTGGGGTCTCGGGATGTCGGTCCGGTCCCACCGCAGCCCGTTCGGCCAGTCGGTCGGCAGCTACGGGTGGTGCGGCTTCTACGGCACCGCCTGGTACAACGATCCTGAGCGAGACATGACGGCGATCTTCTTCATGCAGCGAGCGCACACTGGTGACCAGAGGTTGCCGATGTGGCACGACCTCTGGACCGCTGTCTACCAGGCTATCGAGAACTGACTGAGGGGGTACTGCCTCACCTGGTGTCGGTACTCGGTGGCGGCCACAGCCCGGTGGCAACCCGCGCCGCACGAGGCCGAACCGCCGTAGTCCAGGATCTTCGGCGGGCCGTACGGCCCGCCGAACTCGCCGCTCGACCACCCGAACGGCCCGCAGGCCCAGTCCGAAGCGGCAGAACTGCCAAGCGGATCGCTCCACGTCGCGCATGACGCCATTGCCGTGCTGGGCTTCGGAGTGGTCAACGCCCGGTGCCGGTGGTGAGGGGTGGTGGCCACGCGGCGGGGTCCGACGCGTCGGCCGGGGCGGTGGGGCACAGGACGTAGTGGCGTGGGGCGATTGCGTTGAGACGGCCGGGTAGTGCGGCCAGGCAACGGGCATGGGCCTGTTCGGGTGTCCGCACGGCGTCGGTCGCGGTCAGGTAGGCGACCAGGTCGCGGCCGTCGACCGAGCCGAAGACGCGGGCCGTCGAAGGGGCCAGGGCTTCGTCCAGCAGTTGTTGCACCTCGGCGAGGTCGACCCAGCACGAGTCGACCAGCACCCAGTTCGAGGTGCGGGTGACGGGGTCCAGGCCGATGACCTCGCGGGTGCGCGAGGCGTCGAGGTCACCCACGGCCGCACCGACCAGCAGGCGCTCGACGGCCAGCAACAACGACTCTACCTCGGCCCGGGGCACCAGTCCGGTGTCCGCGCACCACAGGTCGAGCAGGACCCGGCTGTCCACCTCGTGCAGGTTCAACCGCACCGGCGTCGCGTCGTAGGGCAACGGACGCCACCGCAGCGCCGTCCGCCGCAGCGCGGCGGTGATCTCATCCGGCCGGTGCCGGAGGCCCGCAGTGACCCCGGACCACGACTCGGGCACGAGGCTGTTGAACAACGGGTCGTAAAGGAAGTGCACACCCCGCTCGTATTGGATCCGCTCGTCCGACGCGCCGCGCTCGACGCCGTCGTACCTGGCGTGCCTGCTCGCCTCCAGCACCGCGGTCCACGTGTGCTTGACCAGTGCGTCGAAGCTCCGGTCGCCGACCTCGACGGCGACGAGGTTGCCCTGCGCCAGGGGACCGACGAAGTCGACCAGGTGGCGGTCGAAGCGGTTGCTCGACAGCGACGGGAACACCAGCTCCCGGTAGCCGGTGCGCCGTGCCAGCACCGCGCACGTCGCGGCGAGCACGACGGAGGACCGGCTGGACCGGGTGCGTGCCGCCACCTGTCGCACCGCCATCGCGGCGGCCGGCGACGACAGCTCCGCCGCCAGCGACTCGCCGGACCGCGTGGCCCCCGGCAGCGCGAGCAGGCAGCGGGGTTGCCGCCGCGCCAGCTCCCGCACGTAGTCGTTCGCCGCACGGGTCCGACGCCGCTCGGCGGGTGTCGCCTCCAGCTCGGCCTGGTCCAGCGGCTGGTGCCGGGGCTCGCCCACCTGCCGGAGGTCCGGGTGCGCGAGCATCTCGGTGAACTCGCGCTTGAGCACCTCGATGGCGCCGAAGTCGACGGCCAGGTGAGAGAACCCCGCGACGCAGGCGATGACCGTGCCCTGCTCGTCGGTGGCCACCGCCATCCGCAGCGTGGTGGCCGCAGTGTCGTGCCGTTCCCCCAACCACACGAGCAGCCTCCCGGCCACCGCCGAGCGGTCGCGAGGCCCCCACGGACCCCCGTCGAGGGCGCACACGTGGAGCGTGAACGTGCTCGTCGCCGCGACCACCTGACGGGGGTGCTCGCCCCGGACGTAGGTGGTCCGCAGGGATTCGTGCCTGGCCACCAGCACGGCGGCCGTCTCGACCACGTCGTCCACGGACCTGCCGTCGAGCACGGGCAGTTCGACGCGCAGGACCGCGTTGGGGTGGTCGGCGTCGCGCCCCAACCACTGCAGGGTGTTGAGCTGGCCGAGGGTGACGGGTCCCTCGCCCGCGCGCGATCCTTCGGAGCTGACCTGGATGGCGTCGACGGGCGTGAGCCGCACGCGCCGCCTGCGCTGACCGGTGTCGATCGAGGTGCTCATCCCGATCAGCCGATCAACCCGCGCAGCGCGCCGGCCACGTCATGCGGCGTGTGCTCGCGCGTCACCGCCGATGGCCAGTCCGCGAACGCCGGCCGGTCTCCCGACGGGCTGAGGAAGACGTCGAGCGGACCGGAGTACGGCCGGGGCTCCCAGTCGCGGACGGCGACCTCGTTCGCCTGCCACACGCGCGCCGAACGCCGGACGAACTCGGGGGTCGCGTCCGACGGCACGAGGTCGAGTTCCTTCCACCGGTCCAGGACCGCGACCAGGTCACCGGGCGGCTGGTCGAACCGGGGTCCGATGTCCAGGAGCTCGGCGTCGACCAGGACCAGCAGCCGAACCTCGGCGCCGTCCTCGGTGAGCCGGGCGGCCATCTCGTGGGCGACCGCCGCACCGGTAGAACAGCCGCCGAGCAGGTAGGGGCCGGTCGGCCACGTCGCGCGGACGGCTTCGACGTAGGTCTGCGCCAGGGCACCTGCAGAGGCGACCGGGTCGACTTCGGAGTAGAGCCCGGCCGCCTGGAGCCCGAACACGGTGAACTCCTCGCCCAGCGCCTGGGCGAGCCCGGCGTACGGGCCGACCTGCCCGTTGGCCGGGTGGACCAGGAACAACGGGGGAGCGGTCCCGTCGCCGCGCTGGATCTCCACCAGCGGGTCGGACAGCTGCCCGTTGTGGTCGCGCAGCCGGGCGGCGAGGCCTTCCACGGTGGGGTGCTCGGTCATCACGTTCAGGGGCAGCTGGACGCCCAGTTCCTCGAACACGGCGTTGACGACCCGCGCCGCGTCCAGGGAGTTGCCGCCCAGCTCGAAGAAGTTCTCCCGGATGCCGACGGCGAACCCGATGACCTCCTGCCACTGCCGGGCCAGCCACAGCTCCACCGGGTCGCGGGGGTGCCGGTAACCGGTGTCGAGCACGTCGTCCACGGTCGGGTTCATGGTGTGGGTGCACCGCCTTCGTGATCGGCGGCGAGCCGCCAGCGCTGGATCTTCCCGGCCGCCGAGCGGGGGAGTCGGTCGACGAACGCGAAGTGCTTGGGAATCTTGTAGCCGGCCAGGCGCCGGCCGCAGTGCGCGGCGAGTTCGGCCTTGCGGACGCTCACCTCGGGTCGCAGCACCACCTGCACGCCGACCACCGACCCAAGGGTCCCGTGCGGCACGGCCAGCGCGACGGCGTCCACCACCGCGGGGTGGGCCAGCAACGCGGCCTCGACCTCGTTCGGGTCGACCTTCTCACCACCGACGTTGATCGTGCCGTGGTCGCGGGGTTCCAGGTAGAGGTAGCCGTCGCGGTCGAGTCTGCCGCGGTCGCCCACCGTGGCGAACCCGTCCGGGGTGGTGCGGACGACCTGGTCGTTGACGTAGTCGGACCGGCCCACCCGCTGGGGGGTGCGCATGAACACGGTGCCGGCCTCGCCCGGCGCGACGGGCCTGCCGTCGTCGTCCAGGACGCGGAGCTGGGTCAGCACACCGCGCCCGACGGTGCCGGGCCGGGCCAGCCACTCGTCGCCACGGGCCAGCGTCACGCCGATGCCCTCGGTCGCGCCGTACAGCTCGAAGACCCGCTCGGGGCCGAGCAGGTCGATCCACCCGCGCTTGGTCTCCGCGTCGCAGGCGGCCGCCGTGTGCAGGAGCGCGCGCACGCTGGTGAAGGCCGCCGGGTCCGCGTCGGCGAGCATCAGGATCTCGCGCATGTGCGTCGGCGTCAGCTGCACCCACTCGATGCGGCGCTGCCGCACCAGGTCGACGGTCCACTGCGCAGCGAAGAACGGTTGCAGCACAACGGTGTTCAGGTCCAGCAGCGCGTCCACGAACACGGTGAACGGCGCCGCGTGGTACAGCGGACCGACGATGAGCTGCCGCTGGCCGGTCCGCCAACCGGTCTGCCGGATCACCAGCGACGGCGTCCGCGCGGGGTCGTAGCGCAACGGCCCCGGTCGCGCCGAGACCTTCGGCACGCCCGTGCTCGCGCCGGTCGCCAGCAGGTAGGCCGCGGCGCCGTCCCGGGTCGACGGCGGCGTGGCCGACACGATCGGCGGCCCCGGCCGGTTCCAGGCGTCCATCAGGTGGACGTGCCCGTACCGGCGGCCGATCAGTCCGAACAGGACGTCCCGCTCGGACGCGGGGGTGGCCGGGTTCAGCGCGAAGACGGGCACCTCGGCCGCGAGCGCCGCCGCGATGCCGGTCGCCGCGGCCAGGGTGTTGGCCGCCTCCACGACGACGCACGACGGCACGTCCGGGTCGAGCGCCGCCCGCAGCGCGGCCACCGCGTCGTCAACCGACCCGGCGAGTTCCCCCCACGACATGGTCTGCTCGGCCAGGTCGGCGTCGAACCCGATCAGGGCCGTCCGACCGGGTTCGGCGCGGGCGATGTCGGCGATCCGCCGGTGCACGGAGAGGGTCATCGCTACCGCAGGACCTCGGCCAGCCGCCGGACGTTGGACGCGCTCATGAACTCGTACACGTCCAACGGCCGGTCGAACTCCGCTTCGAGCGCGGCGATGATGCCGAGCGCGGACAGCGAGTCGCCGCCCAGCTCCAGGAAGTCGTCGGTCGCGCCGACCGGCCGCACGTCCATCTGCGCCGACCAGATCTCCGCGACCCGCCGCTCGACGTCGTCGCGCGGATCCTCGAACAGGGTGCACCGGCCGTCGGCGACGGCCGCCGCCAACTGCTTGGCGTCCACCGCGCCGTCCACCATCGGGACCTGGTCCACGACGAACACACCGTTGAGCCCGCAGTCCTCGCCCAGCTGTCGGTGCACGTGGTTGCGCAGCACCGGCCCGCTCAGGTACTCGGTCAGCTCGACCGCGGCGACCGTGACGTCACGGCCGTCGTGGCGCACGACGGCGACCTCGGCCCGGCTGACGCCGGGGTGCGCGGACAGGACGTCGGCTATCTCGGCCACGTTCACCACGGGCGCTCTCCTATCAGCAGTTCAGCGACGAGGTCGTGCACCGCGGGCTCGCGCAGCAGGTCGGCGTGGTCGAAGTCCAGCGGGAGGCGTCGGACGTCGTCCACGGGCGGCTCGTGGTCCTTGGAGGACACGAACAACGGCGTCCCGGAGCGCGTGTCGAACCGGCCCTGGGCGGCCAGCAGCATGTAGTCGACGTAAGCGGTGAACCCGCCGGTGAGCTGCTGCCGGAAGAACTGGTTGAGCGACAGCCGGGCGGCGACCTCGCCCATCAACGCGTCGTACCGGTCGACCAGGGCCGCGGCGATGCGGGGCAGCTCGTCCGGGTGCGCCTCGACCAGCCCGTCCGCCAAGGCACGCGCGTCGTCCAGCTCCTCGGCGGTCAGGTGGTCCGCGGAGCTCTCGATGGTGGACGTGAACTGGTCGCCGAACGAACCGGCCGTGGTCGCCGCGGCGTCGAAGAGCAGGGTCACCGGCGCGGGCGCCGACTCGGCGACGGCATCGGCGACGCAGGTGGCCAGCGACGACCCGGCGCAGTACCCCAGCACCGCGCGCACCGGGCGGCCGGTCGCCGCCACGTCTGCCACCCAGCGGTCGACGCACGCGTCGAGCGACCCCGAGCCCGGCTGGGCGATGTGCAGGAAGCAGGCGTCCACCGGGACACCGGACGCCAGGTCCGCGAACCCCGCCGCGGCTCGTCCGCCAGGGAAGTCGAGGCACAGCACGAGGTCCGGGCCGCGATTGGACAGCTGTCGCCAGTGCGTCAGTTCCACTACCCGACCTCCTGGGCGTCCACGGCCGCCGCCAGCGCCGGGTAGTCGACCTTGCCGCCGGGGGTCCGCGGCAGGCGGTCGACGTGGCGGACCGCCACGTGCCGGCTCGGCACCCCCAGCGCCTCGGCGAGGTGCCGCCGCTGCTGCTCGTGCACATCCGGGTCGCCCGCGCCGAACAGGTACACCACGTCGTCGTCGGAGACCACGGCGGACGGGTGGTCGGACCGCTCGACCATCCGCTCCAGGTCGTCCAGGCTCGTGCGGACACCGAGCACCTTGACGATCCGCTTGGTGCGGCCGGTGAGGTAGAGGTAGCCGTCGCGCAGGTATCCGAGGTCGCCCGTGTCCAGGACGTCCACCTCGGCCCCTCGGCCGAGGTCGTCGCGACCGGTCGCGTAGCCGAGCATCACGCCCGGACCGCGGTAGTGCACGGCGCCCTCGCCGGGTGCGGCCCGGCCGTGTGCTTCGACGGGCGCGATGGTGACGACGCCGCCGGGCACCGCCGTCCCGACCGAGCCGAGGCGGTCGGGGAGGGCGGCCGGGTCAAGGCACGTGATCCGCGAGGTGGCCTCGGTCTGGCCGTACATGGGGAAGAACCGGCCCTGCCGCCGCTGCATCATCCGCACCAGCCGCATCGTCAGCTCGTCGCCGAGGCGTGCGCCCGCTTGGGTCATCGTGCGGATCTCGGTGCGTTCCAACAAGTTCACGTGCGCCGGTCCGAACGCCGCGTAGGTCGTCGGCACGGCGGCGAACGAGGTGGCACCCGCCCTCGTCACGTGGTCCCACAGCGCCAACGACAACGGCGACCGGTCGGTCAGCACGATGCTCGCCCCCGCGCTCAGGTGGCTGTTCACCACCGATAAGCCATAGGCATGGGTGATCGGCAACGTGGTCGGCGCCCGTTCGGCGGACGTGACGCCCAACGCGCGGACGATGGCGTCGGCGTTCTCGGCCATCGCGTCGTACGACAGCCGCACCGCCTTGGGGCTCCCCGTCGTACCGGAGGTCGACAGCAGCAGCGCCGTGTCCGGGAAGATGTCACCCGCCGGTCGCGCCGAACGCCTGCGGAAGACGTGCGATCCTCCCACCTCGCCGACGGGCACGTAGCCACGGGCAGCCAGGTCCGACCCGCCGCCGGGCTCCGGCACGACGAATTCCGGGTGGTACTTCGAAAGTATTTCGGAGGAGGTGGGAAGGAATGCGACCGTGTGGCCGAGCCGCAGCGCGGCCAGGTAGGTCAACAGGGTGGGCAGGTCACGATCCCCCGCGCACAGCACCAACGCCTTGGTGTCGTGGCGCAGTGATCTCTCGGCCTCGCCGACGAGCGCGGCCAAGTCGCCGTACGACAGCGTCTTCCCGCCGACGAGGTGGACAGCAGGGGACTCCGGCGGCGCCTCTCCGAGCGTCACGAGATCCAGTATCGCCGAGGGCATGGCGCACATTCTGCGGCTGTTCCGAACCGCGGTCCATAGCCCGTATTCGGGTACGGCCTCGTGCTTGACGGCCAAGACCCCCGTGGGGCAGATTCCCGTTGACCTCCCGGAGAGGGGAAGTGCCGCCATGAATTCTGAGATCCGCCAGTTCCTTTTCGACTCGTTGACGGCCATGAAGTACAGCACCGCCGACATGGACGACGACACGGTGCTCGGCCCGGCAGGCGCCGACCTCGAGTCGCTGGCCCTGGCCGAGCTCTCGCTGCGGGTGGAGGACCACTTCGGCGTCCGGTTCGACGAGGACGAGGCCGAGCGGTTCGCCGCCATGACGGTCGGCGAGTTCTGCGCCGAGGTGGCCCGGCGCGCGCAGACTGCAACGGCGACGTGAGCGCGAGCGTCGCCGTGACGGGGATCGGGCTGGTCAGTCCGGTCGGCGCGGCGGTCGAGGAGGTCTTCGAGGCGGTGTGCTCCGGTCGGTCCGCGATCGTGCGCCCGCCGGAGGACCACCCGCTGCACGGCGTGCTCGACGCGGCCGCGATCGGACCGGCCATCGACCCGGAAAGCGTTCTGCCGCCGAAGGAATCGCGCGTCGTGGACCGCTCGATCGTGATGGCCGTGCGGGCTGCGGACGACGCCCTGGCCGACGCCGGGATCGAGATCGGCCGCGACGTCGACCCGTACCGCGTCGCGGTGGTGCTCTCCGGGGTCGGCGGGCTCGCGACGCTCGCGGAACAAGCCGTGGAGCGGTCCCGGCGCGGCCGGCTGGGCGTGAGCCCGTTGCTGCTGCCCGGCGTGCTGCCCAACATGGCCGCGGCGCGGGTCGCCATCAAGTTCGGCATCCGGGGGTACACGTCGTCCTCCGGCACGGCGTGCGCCGCCGGTGGGCAGTCCATCGGCGAGGCGATGCGCATCCTCCGGGCGGGCGAAGCGGACGTGGTGGTGTGCGGGTGCACCGAGGCACCGCTGTTCCCGACGTTCGCCGACGCCTTCGGCAACGCGCTCGCCCTCGCCCGCGGTTGGCCCGACCCGACCACCGCGAGCCGCCCGTTCGACCGGCGCCGCAACGGTTTCGTGCTCGGTGAGGGCGCTGGCGTGCTCGTGCTGGAGCGGTCCGACTTCGCGCGGGCGCGCGGCGCGGCAGTGCACGCCGAGGTGCTCGGCTGGGGTGCGACGAGCGACGCGCACCACCCGACCACGCCCCGGCCCGACGGCTCCAGCGCGGCGCGTAGCATGCGGATCGCACTTCGGGATGCCGGACTGTCCACAGGTGACATCGACTACCTCAACGCGCACGGCACGGGCACGAAGGCGGGTGATTCCGCTGAGGCGGCGGCGATCCGCGGCGTGTACGGCGACGCCATGCCGCCGGTCAGCTCGACCAAGGGTGTCACCGGGCACATGCTCGGCGCGTCGGGTGTGGTCGAAGCGGCGATCGGCATCGTCGCCATGCGCAAGGGGCTGCTCCCACCGACCCGCAACCTGGACGATCCCGACTCGGCCTGCGACCTCAACCACGTCCGCGGTGAGGCGCTGCCCGCCGCGGTGGGCGCGGTCATGTCCAACTCGTTCGGCTTCGGTGGCCACAACGTGAGCGTGATCTTCGGGAGAGCCGATGGGTAAACGGATCGTCCACGACCTGGTGCCCGTGCCGTTCTCCGGGCCCGGAACGGGAACCGCGCCGCTGACCTGGGGGCAGAAGACCATCCTCCACGACATGCGCAACAGCGACTGGACCTACAACATCAGCGGTGCGCACCACCTGCCGGAGGGCCTCACCGTCGCCGACGTCGCCGATCGGCTGAGCCGGCTGATGAGCAAGCACCCCGCGCTGCGGACGCGGTTCGGCACCGACGACGAGGGCAAGCCGTGCCAGGTGGTGCACGGGTCGGGCGAGATCGACCTGGAAGTCATGACCTTCGCCGACCACCTCGACCGCACCGATGCCGTCGACCACGGCAACAGACTGTGGCTCAAGTGGATGGCGGCCCCGCTGGAAGAGCACACCCCGTGGCCGCTGCGCATGGGCGTGATGCAGTACCGGGGCGAAGCGGTGTACCTGGTGCTCACCCTCGGCCACATGGTCGTGGACGGCGTGGGCGGGTTGCTGCTCATGACCGACCTCGACCTCGGCGAGCTGGTCGGCCGCCCGGTGGACCCGGACGCGGTGCGGCTCGCCGACCTCGCCCGTCGGGAGGCGACGCCGGAGTTGCGGCGGGTCAGCGACCGGGCGATGCGCTACTGGGAGGGCCACCTCCGTTCCCTGCCACCGCTGACGTTCGGCGGGTCGGGTGCGCCGGACTACGAGGCGGGGCGGCGGTGCCGCAACGTGCGGTTCCAGTCGCGGGCCGCCTACTTGGCCGTGGTCGAGATCGCCCGGCGGACCCGCACGGACACCGGACGGGTGTTGCTCGCGGTGATCGCCACCGCGATCGCCCGGACCACCGGCGTCAACCCGCTGACCTTGCACGTGGCCGCGGGCAACCGGTACCGGCCCGGGTTGGCCGATGTCATCGGCTCGGTGGTCCAGAACGCCGTGCTCACCCTCGACCTCGACGGCACGGTCGACGACGTGATCGCGCAGGCGCGCCAGGCCAGCACCGCGGCCCTGATGAACTCCTACTACGACCCCGACCAGTTGGCGGAGCTGGCCGCGCGCCTGGACGCCGAACGCGGCTACCCGGCCCGGATCACGTGCCGGATCAACGACCGGCGGTTCAGCACCAGGGCCCAGGCCGACGCGGTGGCGGACGCCGCGCCCCTCACCGAGGACGAGATCAGGGCCAAGCTCCCCGAAACGCAGGTCATGTGGCACAAGTTCGTCTACCGGTGGACCGACCAGCTGTTCGTCAACATCGAGGACCACCCGGACGCCGTGTACCTCCAGGTGGTCAACGACACCGAGGTCTTCCCGCCCGAGCAGGTGGAAGCGATGTTGTACGCGGTGGAGGAGGTGGCCGTCGAGGCCGCGTTCCGGTCGGACGTGCCGACCGGCGCACAACCCCGACCGGCCGTCACCGGCGCCTGACCGAGGCAGCCGACCAGTCCACTGAGGACTGATCGGCCGCGACCCGGGCGAGGCAGAGGTAGCGCAGTTCCGGGTCGTAGTCGCCCGCCAGCACCGTGTCCTCTTGCGCACCGGCCAGATCCCACCACACACCCGTCGCGGGCTGCCCGGCCGGCGCGCGGGTGTGGTCGGGGTGGTCCGGCCACACCGCGGCGAGCGAGTCGCTCAGCGCGACCCGTGCGCCGGGGTGGCCGGCCGACAGCTCGGCCACCCCTCGCCGAGCCAGTTCGGCTACGGTATCCGGCCCCACGTCGGGGTACTGGAGCACCTCGGTAGCCCGAGCACCCGCGCCCCCCTCGTACAACATGGCCACGCCCCGGTGTGCCAACGGTGTCGCCGCCGCCGACTCGTAGGGCAGTGCGGCCTGTTCGACCACGACCAGCAGCGCCCGCCGCACGCCGTAGTCGCCGATCAACCGCAAACCGGTGAACGGCGACGCGCTGCCCTGGTCGCACACGGCGAACGACATCGGCGTGCCGGGGCAGACGTGGCTGAGGTAGGTCGCCGTCGCCCGGCCCGGCCACACGTCGTGGATCGAGAACGCCAGCACCAGCAGGTCGACCGGCTCCGTCGGGGGCACGACGTCCGACACCAACGCCTTCGCCATCTCGCCGTAGGACTGGCCGGACAGGTCGGTGACGGGTCCGGCGTCGAAGGGTCGGACGAGGTCCGCGAAGTAGTCGGTCACCTGCGCGCGGTGGTCGTCGTCGGCGAGGACGTCGGCGTTGCCGGTGAAAGCCCTGCGCCCCGCGCGGACCAGACGCATCACCAGGGCCGGCTGTGGCCGGCGATGAACGTGGCCAGCTCGCCGACGGTCAGCAACTCGTCCGGGCGCATCCGCTCCACGTCGATCTGGATGCCGAGCTGCTCCTCCACCTCCAGCAGCAGCTCCGTTGACGTTGTGCGGCAGGACCAACCGGATGTCGTCCAGGGTGAGCCCCGCGTCGGCGACGGCCCGGTTGATCACCTCGGCCAAGGACGGGCGGTACTGGCGTTGGAACTCTTCCTCTTGGTCGCCGAACTCGCCGTCGAATTCACCGCGTTGGGCGCACACGAAGGACAACATCCGGTCGCGCGGCCCGTTGGCGCTCACCAGGCACGCGGACGCGCCCTCGCCGAACAGCGACGTGCCGGGAATCAGCCGGGCGTGGCGGGTGAACGCCTTCTCGCCCGTCAGCACCAACGCCAAGGCGTCGTCCGGGTCGCGGGCGAGCAGCCGACCGGCCAGCTCGACCGCCAGCAGCCCGCTCGCGCAACTCTGTTGCGTGACGGTGAAAGCCAGCGCGTGACCGAGTCCCAGCTCACGGCAGACGTCGTGCAGCGGGTTGTGCGGGTACGGCACGACGACCGGCATCGCGCGGCCGTGGATCACGTACCGGACCCGGTGCTCCTGGCCGCGCAGCTCGGCGAGCCCTTCCACGGCGGCGCGCAACAGCTCGGCGGGCGACCGGTCCGGGTCGAACCGGACCTGGTCGAGCCCGTGGAACCTCCGGAAGAGCCTGACCTGGATGTCGGTCAGGCCGAGCGGGTCGGCCAAGTCCTCGAGGGGAACGCGGAAAGCCGGTGTGTACACCGACACCGCGTCGAGAGCGGTCACACTTCGGGATCCCACCACGTCGTTCCGGGGAACGTCAATGTGTGCCACCATGTTGCGGTGTCGCGGTTCCTGCTGGTCGTACTGCCGCTGCAAGGCCACCTCTACCCCATGCTCGCGATCGGGCAGGAACTCGCCCGCGCGGGTCACGACGTCGTCTGGTGCGGTCCGGAGAACGTGCTGCGCCCGCTGGTCGGTCCGGACGTGATCGTGCACCCCACCGGCGCACGGGCTTATCGCCGCTACGACGAGATGGGCATGGCCGGCGTGCGGGCGATGTGGGACGGGTACCTGATCCCGTTCACCCGCTTCACCCTCGGCCCCGTCGATGAAGCTGTGCTGGAGCACAAGCCGGACGTCGTCGTCACCGAGCAGTACGCGCTGGCCGGTGCGTTGGTGGCGCACCGGCACGGCATTCCGTGGGCGACCCTGTGCACGGGCACGCTGGAGCTGACCCCGCCCGAAGACCTCGTCGGGTTCGAGGACTACCTGGCCGACAAGATGGCGCAGGCGGTGGCGATGGCGGGCCTGTCCGACGAGCCGATCGACCCCCGGTTCTCGCCGCACTTGGTGATCGCCCTGATGACGCCCGGACTCGTGGGCGACGCCGTGCTGCCGGACCGCTGCGTGCTCACCGGCGCGGCACTGGGCACCCGGCCGAACGCGCCCGATTTCCCCTGGCACCGCTGGGATCCCGACCGCAGGCACGTGCTGGTGACGGTCGGCACGCTGGTCGGCCACATGATCGGCGACTTCTACGACCGGGCCGCCGCGGTGCTCGCACCCATGGCGGACGAGGTGCAGGCGGTGTTCGTGACTTCGGGTGTGGCCGCGGAGTCCTTCCCGGACGACGCCATCACCGCCGAGCTGGTGCCGATGCTCGACCTGATGCCGAAGCTGGACGCGGTGGTGTGCCACGCGGGTGGCGCCGTCAACGAAGCGCTCACCTTCGGGGTGCCGATGGTCGTCGCGCCCGTACGGGCCGAGCAAGTGGCGCTGGCGCGGCAGGTGGCCCGGTCGGGCGCGGGCATCGAGGTGCCGATCCTCGACGTCACAGTGGCCGAACTGGACGCCGCCGTGCGGGCGGTGCTCGACGAGCCGGACTACCGGCGCAACGCCCGTCGGATCGGGGCGGAGTTCACCGCCGCCGGTGGCGCGGCGGCCGCCGCCGCCCACCTGGTCGAGTTGGCGTCCGGCACGTGACCACACGCGAGCGGGAGGACGGTCCGGTGGACGGGTCCAGGGTGAAGGCGCTGCCGGCGGCCGAGGAGTTCGCGTGGGCGAGACAGCGGCGGGCCGACATCCGCCGCGCCGGTGGCGTCCTGGACCTGGTGCTGCCGCTGCGGGAGGGCGGTGCCGGCCCCGCGCTGTTCTGCGCGCCGCCGTTGGTCGGTGCGAGCTGGTGCTACCTCGCGCTGCTGCCGCACCTCGCGCCCGAGCACCCGGTGTACGGCCTGCAACTGCGCGGTCTGCGCAGGCCCGAACCGCTCCCGGTGGACATGGCCGAGGTGGCGCGGGACTTCGCCGACCGGATCAGGCTTACCCAGCCGCACGGCCCGTACCACCTGTTCGGGTGGTCGATCGGCGGCAACACGGCGCACGCGATCGCCGAGGAACTGGAGCGCCGCGGCCACGAGGTAGGCCTGCTCGTCATCGGTGACACGCTGCCCGGCCTGCCGAACAGCCTCAGCGTGGCCGATGACGACCTGTGGCTGGTGTGCGACTTCGTGCTCCGCGAGCTCGGCTACCAGCCGGTGGTCGAGCCGGACGACCCCGACCCGGTGCGCCGGATGCTGGAGGTGGTCCGCGGTCGGCCCGGGCTGGGGCTGCACGACTGGCCGGATCGCCAACTGCTCGCCTTGCCGCACGTGATCCGGAACAACCTCGCGGTGGCACAACGCCACCGTCCCGGTCGGGTCCGCTGCCCGGTGCTGTTCCTGTCCGCCACCGAGGACGAGGAGACCACCGAGGCGAAGGTGGCTTCGTGGGACGACTGCGTGAGCGGACCGGTCGACGTGGTCGAAGTGGACTGCCTGCACGAGCACATGCTGCTGCCGGAGCCGGTCGCGCGGATCGGCGCCGCGATCACGGCCCGGCTGGCCGGGAACCCGAAGTCTTCCGCAGCCACTGCGGACACGTCCGAAAGCCTGATTGCCACAGGGGAATCGCGAACCTAGTCTCGGTGCACACGCCCGCGCCCGCGGTCGCCAGGTTCACGAGACCGGCGATCGCCACCGCCGCAGTTCGCCGAGCGCCACCGCCCCACCGCCGCCGATGCGGGAACCCGGCTTGGTGTCTTCCGTTCGATGGTCCACTGTTCTCCGCAAACGGGAGGTCTGATGAGTCGGGCGAACCTGCGCACCGCGCTGGCACAGGACATGCGGGTCGGCGCGGGCAACGTGCTGCCCATGCTGCTGGAGCACGGCGCCGACCTGGACGCCCCCCGGCTGACCTTCGACGTCGACGTGGACGGCATCCCCGCGTGGACGCCGCTGTCGCTGCGCGACCTGGCCGAACGGGTCGCCGCGCGCGCGGACTGGTTCGCCCGCAAGGGGATCGGCCGACGTGACCCCGTCGCCGTGTTCGTCACGTCGGCGGCCGACGTGTTCCTCAACTTCTTCGCGCTCAACCACCTCGGTGCGATCCCGGCGCTGATGAACGGGAGCATGCCGATCGAGGTCGCCGCGGAGTTCGTCCGCCGGCTGCGCGGCGTCGGCGTGCTGGTCGACGCCGACCACGCCGCGCTGCGGGACCACGAACTGGGCGTGCCGGTCCTGGGTGACGCCGCGGAGACCGGCACCGGTGACCCCGCCCAGGCGCCCCCGCCCTACCGCCACCACGGCGACGACCCGGTGGCGATCACGCACTCGTCGGGCACCACCCGGATGCCGACGCCGGTCGTGCACTCGCACCACTCCCTGTTCGCCGCGGTGCGCGCGGTGCGGCTCACCGAAGCCAGGCCGCACGGGCAGGTGCGCGAGCTGTCCGTGCTGCCCGCCGCGCACGCCGCCGGGATCATCGTGGTGAACCAGGCGCTGTGCAACGGCTACGAGCTGCTGTGCCTGTCCGGGCAGGGCGGGCCGTTCGAGCACAGCGGCGAGGTGGTCCTGGACGCCATCGAGCGGTGGCGGCCCACCGGGGTGTTCGGTTTCGCGGTCACCTGGGCGGAGCTGGCTCGGTTCGACCTGTCCCGGCGCGACCTGCACTCGGTGCGCAACTGGTCCAGCACCGGCGACTGCGCGCACGAGGCGCACATCCGCAAGCTCGTCGCGGTCGGCAGCCACCCCGTGTGGACGGCGGACGGCGTGGTCGACGCGCCGGGCTCGAAGTTCATCGACACGCTGGGCTCGACCGAGATGGGCCACGCCGCGTTCGCCATGAGCCACCGGCTCGGCAGCGACCGCTACGACCGCTGCGTCGGCAAGCCGTACCCGTTCGCGGAAGTGGCGTTGCTGGACGTGACGACGGGCGAGGAGGTGCCGGTGGGCCAGGTCGGTCAGTGCGGGCTCAAGTCGCCGACGCTCGCGCCCGGCTACTGGAACGACTCCACCGCCACCTACCGCAACCGCCTCAACGGCTACTACCTGACCGGTGACCTGATGTACCGGGACGAGGAGGGCTATTACTACCACCTCGACCGGGCCAACGACGCGGTGGACCTCGGCGACGGGAACTGGCTCTACACCGCGTTGACCGAGGAGCGCATCCTCGCCCGGTGCCCGGACGTCCGCGACTGCACGGTCCTGGCGACCAGGCGGGAGGACGGTCTGCCGATCACCGACGTGCTGCTGGTGCTGCACGAGGGCGCCGACCCCGCGCTGGACCGGGGTGAGGAGGTCCGCGCCGCGGTCGGCGAGGCGGTGGCGCGCACGGTGCGCCGGGTCGACGTGGTGCCCGACGCGCAGCTGACGGTCGGGCCGACCGGGAAGGTCCGCAAGTTCCTCATGCGGCAACGGGCTCTGGCGGACGCGCCCCACGGGAGGTAGTTCGTGCGGTATCCGCTGTCGTTCGCGCAGGAGCACGCACTGTCGCTGCCCGAGCCCCTGTCCCACGCGACCTGGCTGGACGGTCCGGTCGATCCCGTCGCGCTGCAACGGGCGATGGACGTCGTGGTCGCCCGGCACCCGACGCTCCGGACGAGCGTCAGCGCCTCCGGCGAGCAGGTCGTCTCGGAGACCGGTCGCGTGGTGGTGGAGCACGTCGTCGTGCCCGGTGACGTCGAACGGGCCGAGTCGATGGCCGCGGCGCTGGTCGGGCAGCCGTTCGACCTCTCCCGTGAGCCGTTGCTGAGGGCCTCGGTGATCGAGGTCGGCGCGGACGCGTTCCTGTTCGCGCTGGTGGCGCACCGGGTCATCGCCGACCGCTCCGCACTGGCGATGCTGATCGCCGATTTGTCCACTGTGTACGGCGAAGGGCTGTCCGAGCTGCCTCCGTCGTGGATGGACTACGGGGATTACGCCGTGTGGCAGCGTGAGCGGTTGGACGGCGAGGAGTTGGCGCGTCAGTTGGAGCACTGGCGCGAGGTGTTGCGTGACGTGCCCGCACCACTGCGGCTCCCGACCGGACACCGTGCCGACCGGGTGACGGCGGCGGTCGACCCCGCCGCGGTCCGACGACTGGTCGACGTGGCGGAAGGCGTCGGAGCCACCTTGTCCACGGTCTCCCTCGCCGCGTACGCCGTGGTGCTGTCCCGGTACGCCCGGGTGGACGACCTCGTGGTCGAAGTGCCGGTGAGCGGTCGCGTGCGGGTGGAGCTGGAGCCGATCGCGGGCCCGTTCGCCGACGCGGTCCCCGTCCGGGTGTCCCTGGCGGGCGAACCGGCGTTCGGCGACCTGCTGGTCCGGGTGCGGAACGCCACCGCGCACGCGGTGTCGCACGACGAGGTCCCGCTGACGAAGCTCGCCGAGGAACTCGAGGTCGACCTGTCCGCGCCGCGGTTCACCTTCGGGCCGCGTGCCGCACCGGCGCTGGACCTGCCCGGCGTGACCGTGCGCGGCCACGCCGTCCTGACGGGCACCGCCGAAGCCGACCTCGACCTGCGGGCGGACGAGCGCGGCACGCTGACCCTGGAGCACCGCACCGACCCGGGGTTCGCCGCCTGGTTGCTGCGGTCGGTGGTGGCGGTGCTGGAGCACGCCTCCGCGGACACCGCGGTGGCGGAGCTACCGGTGCCCGCTCCCGAGGGGGACTGGTCGGCGGTGACCGAGCCGTCGCCGAACGGCGTGGTCAGGCCCGTCACTGCGGAGCCGGAGGCGGACGAGGACCCGGTGCCGTCGCGTGACCGGATCGAGGAGACCATGGCCGGGATCTGGGCTGAGCTCCTGCGCACCACCGAACCGATCGGCCCGCACGACAACCTGTTCGCCCGCGGCAGCGGGTCGCTGACCGCGGTCCGGTTCGCCGCCCGCATCGCCGACCTCTACGGCGTCACCCTGCCGATGGACCGCATCGTCACCTCGCCCACGATCGCGGCCCTCGCCGAGGTCGTGTCGGCCGAACTCGCTCCCGACCCGCCCGACGACACCGCCCGCGACGCCGCGCTGGCCGACCTCTCCGACGACGAGCTGGACGACCTGCTGCGCGCGGTCGTGGCCGCCCGCGAGCGCCGTCGGACCACGGAGGGGGACCTCCGGTGAGCACACCGCCGGTCACCGCGGAGAACATCGCGGACCTGACCACCGCGACGTTGTTCGGCGCGTTGGAGGACCCGGCGCTCAACTCGATGAATTTCCTCAACGAGGTCGCGATCCACTATCCGGAGGCGATACCGCTGGCGGCCGGCCGGCCGAGCGAGGAGTTCTTCGACCTGGAGGACGTGCACCGATATCTGCGTGAGTTCTGCCGCTATCTCGCACAAGAGCTCGGGCGGACCGAAGAACAGGTGCGGCGCACCGTATTGCAGTACGGTCGGACCAAGGGGATCATCCACGAACTGGTCGCGGAAAACCTGCGGCTGGACGAGGGCATCGCGATCGACCCGGAATCGGTGGTGGTCACCGCGGGGTGCCAGGAGGCGATGTTCCTCGTGCTGCGCGCGCTGCGCGCCGACGAGTGTGACGTCCTGCTCGCGGTGTCACCGACCTACGTCGGATTGACCGGCGCGGCGCGGCTTGTCGACCTGCCCGTCCGCCCGGTGCGCACCGGCGAGCACGGGGTCGACGTGGACGACCTGGTCGCCGTGATCCGGCGGGAGCGCGCCGCCGGTCGCAGGCCGCGCGCCTGCTACGTGGTGCCCGACTTCGCCAACCCGTCGGGGCTGAGCCTGGACGTGGCGACCAGGCGGCGACTGCTGGAGGTGGCCGCCGCCGAGGACGTCCTGCTGATCGAGGACAACCCCTACGGGCTGTTCCACGGCGACTCGGACCGGATACCCACGCTCAAAGCCCTGGACGAGGACCGGCGGGTCGTCTACCTGGGCTCCTTCGCCAAGTCCGTGCTGCCCGGCGCCCGGGTGGGCTACGCGGTCGCCGACCAGCGGGTGGTCGGCGCCGACGGCGTGGTCGGCCTGTTCGCGGACCAGCTGTCCAAGATCAAGAGCATGCTGACGGTGAACACCTCGCCGATCGCGCAGGCCGTCGTCGGCGGCAAGCTGCTGGCACACGGCTGCCGCCTCACCACGGCGACCGCGCCGGAGCGGCAGCTCTACGACCGGAACCTGCGGCACCTCGTGACCGGGCTGGCCGAGCGCTTCCCGCCCGGCACGGACGTCACCTGGACCGTGCCGACCGGTGGGTTCTTCGTCGTGGTCACCGTCCCGTTCGTGGTCGACGACGCGCTCCTGGAACGCTCCGCCCGCGACTACGGCGTGCTGTGGACCCCAATGGGGCATTTCTACGACGACAGTTCGGAAGTCCGCGCCCTGCGCCTTTCCTGCAGTGTCGTATCGGTCGACCTGATCGACCGCAGTCTCGATCGGCTGGCTGCATTGATCAATGACCGGCGGGCCGATCGGGGAACCCGATGATTCATCACGGCCGATTGGCCGATGGCGCGTCGGGTGAATCCTGACGTACGATTCGGCTCACTCGGTCCGCGGCTGAGTCGAAAGTTCCGCGCAACATTTTCGAATGACCTCCGGAACCAGGCGGGAGAACTGATGACAAAAGGCCTGGCGTCGGCCGGATCGGCCCTCGTGGCAAGTTCGGAATGGGTCGACGAGATCCTGCTGCGCGGCGCGGACGACGAGAGCTGCCTCCACTCGGGCGGACCGGTCGACCGGGCCGCGCTGCGCCGGTTGGTCGCGCAACGGCAGGCACGCCTGGCGGAGGCGGGGCTGCGCGCGGGCGGGTCGCTCGCGCTGCGCCTGCCGCCCTCGATCGCGTACGTGGCCAACCTCCTCGCCGGGTGGCGCATCGGCGCCCAGGTGAGCCTGCTCGACCACCGGCTCACCGCGTTCGAGGTCGACGCCGCGCTCGGCAGGCTCGCGCCGCAGGTGGTGGTCGAGCCGGGACGGATCACGAGCAGCCCGCTGAGCCCGTTCGCGGACGTGGAGGAGACCGTCACGGCCCGCCCCGGCCGTCCCGCCGCGACACCGCACGCGGTGATCCAGCTCAGCTCCGGCTCCACCGGCCCGTCCAAGGTGATCGGCCGCACGGCCGCCGACCTGGTCGCCGAGATCGAGCGGTACACCCGGATCGACGGCGTGCCGCAGCCCGGCGAGCGGATCGTCGTGCTGGCCTCGATGGTGCACGTGCTCGGCCTGGTCGGCGCCCTGCTGTACGGCCTGCACGCCGGTGTCCAGGTCAGGCCGCCCGAACGGCTCACCGGCGACAGCGTGCTGGACGCGGTCGCGGCCGAACCGACCCCGGCGACGGTGCTGGGCGTGCCGTTCCACATCGGACTGCTCGCGTCCGTGGTGGACCCGCCGTCCCTGCCGCAGCTCAAGCGGATGACCACCGGCGGCGAAGCGGTGCCCGCCGCGACCGCCGCCGCCTTCACCGCGAAGTACGGTGTGCCGCTGGGCAACATGTGGGGGATGACCGAAGTCGGCGTGATCGCCACCGACCTGTTCGGCGAGCACCGGCCGGCCCTGACCCCGGCACCTGGGCTGTCGGTCGTCGAGCGGGACGGCGAGCTGCTGGTGAGCCGGGCGGAGTCGCCGTACGTCGGCTTGTCCGACCCGGACCGGTGGGCGGACGGCTGGCTGCACACCAGGGACGCGGGCGAGGTCGACCCGGACACCGGGCTCGTCACCGTCAAGGGCCGCCTCGACTCCCAGGTGTCGGTCGGCGGCCTGAAGGTCGACCTGACCGAGGTGGAGGCGACGTTGGCCGAACTGCCGGGCGTGGTGGCCGCAGTGGTGCTGCACGACGACGTCATCACCGCCTACGCACAGCTCGACGCGCCCGCCACGGCGGCATCCGTCCAAGCGGCCCTGGCCGAACGGCTCGCTCCCTACAAGCGACCGCGACGGCTGCAAATCCTCGACGCGATGCCGCGCACCACCACCGGGAAGCTGGTCCGCGACCGCTCGGTGCTCCGCCACGCCGCGCAGGAGGTGGCGCGATGAGCGCGCCGCCCGACCGCGAGGACATCCTGGCGATGCTCGCGAGCCTGCACGGCAGGCCCGCGCAGGACGTCCCCGAGCTGATCGAATCGATGGAACTGGCCTGGCTGGTGCACCAGGTCGAACAGCGCTACGGCGTGCGCATGGAACTCGACAGCGGTCAGTACGGCCGCATGACCACCGTCTCGGGAGCCGCTGACGTGCTCCGGGAAGTGATCGGGATGCCTGATGAACATTTTCGGGATTGACCACATCGAGTTATACGTGGGCGACGCGAGGCAGGCGGCATTCTACCTCTGCACCGCCTTCGGGTTCAAGATCTGCGGTCAGGGCGGGCCCGAGACCGGGCTGGACGGCGTGCGCTCGTTGTTGTTGCGGCAGGGCGACATCCAGGTCGTCCTGACCACCGGCCTGGTCCCCGACCACCCCGCGACCGAGTACGTGCGCAAGCACGGCGACGGCGTGGCGGTCGTGGGCATCGGCGTGGACGACGTCGAAGCCGCCTACCGCGGCCTCACCGAGCGCGGCGCCGAGCCGGTGTCGCCACCGCGCGAGTACGTGACCGGGGGACCGGGCGGGCGCGACCAGCGGGTCGTCGTGGCCGAGGTCTCCGGGTTCTCCGACGTGACGCACCGGCTGGTCGAGCGGCACGGCTCGCCGAAGGAGTTCCTGCCCGGCGCGATCGAGGTCACCGACCCCGAGCCGCACACCGACGACAAGCTGCTGCGCGCGATCGACCACCTGGCGATCTGCGTGCCCGCGGGCGGCCTCACCCCGACCGCCCAGTACTACGTGGACGTGTTCGGGTTCACGCAGGTCTTCGAGGAGTACGTCGAGGTCGGCGGCCAGGGCATGGACTCCAAGGTGGTGCAGAGCCCGTCCGGGCACGTCACGTTCACGTTGATCGAGCCGGACCCGCAGCGCCAACCCGGTCAGATCGACAACTTCCTGACCTGGCACGCGGGCGCGGGCGTGCAGCACGTCGCGTTCGGCACCGACGACATCGTCAAGGCGGTGAGCACGCTCGGCGACAGGGGCGTGCGGTTCCTCGGCACGCCGGGCACCTACTACGACGCGCTCGAAGATCGGGTCGGTCACCTGGACGCGCCGCTGGACGAGCTGCGCCGGCTCGGCGTGCTGGTCGACCGGGATCACTGGGGGCAGTTGCTGCAGATCTTCACCGAGTCGATGCACGTGCGACGGACGCTCTTCCTGGAGATCATCGAGCGGCGGGGCGCACTGACCTTCGGCAGCGGGAACATCAAGGCGCTGTACGAGGCGAAGCAGGGCGAGCTGTCCGGCACGACAACCGGCTGAAGGGGAGAGCACCGTGAACGAGTTCGCGCTGACCGAGCAGGAGCGCGCCCTGCTCCCGACCGACGACGAGGTCCGGTTCTACGCCGAGCACGGCTGGTACCTGTCGAAGAAGCTGTTCTCCGACGACGAGGTGGACGAGCTGGCCGCGGCGGTCGACCGGTACTACGCGGGGGAGCGCAGCCGCCTGTTACCGACGCGCCCGCCCCGGCTGGCCTACTGGACGCCCGAGCACGGCGATGTCCAGCGCCACAACGACTACGTGCACTACGAGAGCGACGCCATCGCCAAGGCCTTGCTCAAGCCGCTGATCGGCGCGGTGGCCGCGCGGCTGGCGGAGGCCGACGAGATCCGGGTGTTCCAGTCGACCTTGATCCACAAGCCGCCGATCGCCGAGGAGCCGTCGAACGTCGTGCCCTGGCACTTCGACAAGCACTACTGGTCGTCGTCCTCTTCGGACCGGATGCTCACCGCGTTCATCCCGTTCCACGACTGCGACGAGGAACTGGGCACGATCACCATGGTCGACGGCAGCCACGTCTGGGAGGAGGTCGGCTCGGACGACAGCGCCACCAAGCACTTCGCCGAGCGGGACCCGGACCACCTGGAGAACCTGCTCATCGCCAACGCCGAGCACAACGGCACCACGGTCCGGAAGATCCCGATGATCATTCCCAAGGGGCACATGAGCTTCCACCACTGCCGGACCTACCACGGCAGCGGGCCCAACCGCTCCACCCGGCCGCGCCAGGCCATCTCGTTGCACCTGCAGGACGGCGACAACGCCTACCGCGAGTTCCCCCTGTCCGACGGCAACCTCGCCTTCTACAATCACGACTCCCTCGTGCGCCGCACCGCGGACGGCAAGCCGGACTACGCCGACTCGGAGTTCTGCCCGCCCGTGTGGCGCGCCTGACCGCCGTGGTGGCACACGCCCCGGACACCGACGTCGGCCTGTACCGCACGGTGCGGCTCATCCGCCGGTTCGAGGAGCGGGCGGTCGAGCTCGTCCGCTCCGGCGACATCATCGGCGGCATCCACCCGTACACCGGTCAGGAAGCCATCGCCGCAGGCGTGTGCGCGGCGCTGCGCGGGGACGACATGATCACCAGCACCCACCGCGGGCACGGGCACGTGCTCGCCAAGGGCGCCGATCCCGCCCGGGTGCTCGCCGAGCTGGCCGGTCGCGCCACCGGGCTGAACAAGGGGCGCGGCGGGTCGATGCACGCCGCGGACTTCGCGTTGGGCATCCTCGGCGCGAACGCGATCGTCGGCGCCAACGGCGCGATCACCGCGGGCGCGGCCTGGGCCGCCCGGCAGGAGGGGAGTGACCGGGTCGCGGTGAGCTTCTTCGGCGACGGCGCGGTCAACCAGGGCGTGCTGCTGGAAGCCATGAACCTGGCCGCCCTGTGGCGGCTGCCGGTGCTGTTCGTCTGCGAGAACAACGGCTACGCCACCACCCTGACCGTGTCGGACGCCGTCGCGGGCACGATCACCGGGCGTGGCGAGGCGTTCGGGATACCGTCGGTGACGGTGGACGGGATGGACCCGCGCACGGTGCTCGCCGCAGCGCGCGAGGCGGTGGACCGCGCCCGCGCGGGCAGTGGGCCGTCACTGGTCGAGTGCCTGACCTACCGGTTCGACGCGCACCACACGTGGGAGCACAAAGCCCGGGTCCGCTACCGGGACGACGACGAGGTCCTCAGTGGACGCGAGAGAGATCCGGTGGAGATCCAGGGTGCTCGGCTGACCGACGGTGAGCGGGAACTCCTCAACGCGGAGGTCGAGTCCCTTGTGGACGCGGCGGTCGCCTTCGCGCTCGACAGCCCGCACCCCGACCCCGTCGGCGCGCTCGACCACCTCTACGCGACCGGGATGCGAGCGCGTCCGGGCGGTGGTGGGTGATGCCGTGGCTGTCCTACCAGAAGGCGCTCAACCGCGCGCTCGGCGACGAACTCGCCCGCGACCCTTCGGTGTTCGTGCTGGGTGAGGACGTCCGGGTCGCGGTCTCCAACGTGACCGCGGGCCTGCTCAAGCGGTTCGGGCCGGACCGGGTGCTGGACACGCCGCTGTCGGAGCAGGCGTTCACGAGCTTCGCCACCGGTGCGGCGCTGGCCGGGCGGCGGCCGGTGATCGAGTTCCAGATCCCGGCGCTGCTGTACTTGGCGTTCGAGCAGATCGTCAACCAGGCGCACAAGTTCTCGCTGATGACCGGTGGTCAGACCCGCGTGCCGGTGACGTACCTGGTACCCGGCTCCGGGTCGAAGACGGGTTGGGCCGGGCAGCACTCCGACCACCCGTACGCCCTGTTCGCCCACGCCGGGGTGAAGACGGTGGTGCCCGCCACGCCCGAGGACGCCTACGGCCTGCTGACCACGGCGATCCGGGACGACGACCCGGTGGTGGTGTTCGCACCGGCGGCGGCGCTCGGCGTCCGGGTCGACCTCGACCACGACGGGCTGGCCCCGGTGCCGCTCGGTGTCGGCCGGGTCCACCGCGAGGGCGGTGACGTCACAGTCGTGGCGGTCGGGCACCTCGTGCACGACGCGTTGGCGGTCGCCGAGGAGTTGGCCGGTGACGTCTCGGTGGAGGTGTTCGACCCGCGCACCGTGTACCCGTTCGACTGGGAGGGGCTGGCGGCCTCGGTGGCCAAGACCGGTCGGCTGGTGGTGGTCGACGACTCCAACCGCATGTGCGGCATCGCGGCCGAGGTCATCGCCACTGCGGCCGAGCGGTGCGACCTGGTCGCACCGCCCGTCCGGGTGACCAGGCCGGACGGCGCCGTGGTGCCGTTCGCCCTCGGGCTCGACCTCGCCGTGCAACCCGATCGCGCCCAGCTCACCGCCGCCATCCAGAAGGTGCTCAAGCAGTGACGACGGAGGCCCGCATGCCACTGGACCCGCCGCTCGAGAAGCCGGCCTCCGCGCCGCTCTACACCCTTTCGGTCGAACAGGCGCGGGCCGCCGACCTCGCCGCGATCCGGGCGGCGGCGGGCGCGGGCGAGCCGGTGCGCCACGTCACCGATCGGCACCTGCCCGGACCGGTCGGCGACCTGCCGATCCGGATCTACCGCCCGGTGGACGCGGCCGGACCCCTGCCCACCCTGGTCTACTTCTTCGGCGGCGGTTGGGCGCTGGGCAGCATCGAGACCTCCGACGAGATCTGCCGCGCCCTGGCCAACGCGGTGCCCTGCCAGGTGATCACCGTCGGCTACCGGCTGGCGCCCGAGCACAAGTTCCCCGCCGCCGTGGACGACTGCCGCACGGCCGTCGCCTGGATCGCCGCGCACGCGGCAGAGCTCGGCGTCGACCCCGACCGCCTCGCCGTGGCGGGCGACAGCGCAGGCGGCAACCTCGCGGCCGTGGTGACCCTCGACCGCGGCGGCCCCGCACTGGCCGCCCAGGTGCTGGTCTACCCCAACACCGACCACCGCGGCGACACCGAGTCCATGCGCGCGAACGACGACCCCGCCGCGTTCAACCGCCGATCCGTCGCCTGGTACTGGGGGCACTACCTGGCGAGCCCAGACGACGGCCGGGACCCGCGGGCCTCACCCCTGCTCGCCGAGGACCTGACCGGCCTGCCGCCGGCGCTCGTCATCACCGCCGAGCACGACCCGCTGCGCGACGAGGGCGAGCGGTACGCCGAACGACTGCGCGCGGCCGGTGTGCCCGTGATCGCGACGCGGTATGCGGGGGTGGCGCACGGCTTCTTCGCCATGTCGGGCGTGGTGGATGCGGCTCGTGAGGCGCGGGCCGAGGTCGCGGCGTTCCTGCGCACCCACCTCGGTCGGTGAAACCCATGCCACCGACACCACGTTCGAAAGGGATCTGAACCCGTGCGCATCCTCTTCTCCAGCCTCGGTCTGTACGGGCACACCTTCCCCCTGCTGCCGCTCGCCGTCGCCGCCCGGGAGCTCGGCCACGACGTCGACTACTTCACCGGCAGCCTCTTCGCGGACGTCCTGGCCACGCACGGCATCGGGCACATCCGGGGCGGCATGTCGCCGCGCAAGGCGTTCGAGTCCGCGATGGCGGGCGTGGAGTTCTCGACAGCGGGTGACGTCGACGCCGAGCGGGTCGCGTTCACGTTCGCCTCGGTGCTGCCGCGCAGCTTCGCCACCGGGCTCGCGCCGGTCCTCGCCGAGCGCAAGCCAGACCTGGTCGTGCACGAGTTCGGCAACCCCGGCGCGGGCCTGGCCGCGAAGGTCGCGGGCGTGCCCGCGGTGTGCCACTCGTACGGTCGGATGTGGCAGGAACCCGACTTCGCCGAACCCGCCCGCGACTACCTCACCGCCCTCGGCGCGGAGCTGGGCGTCGAGGTGCCCCGGACCGATCCCATGACGCTGGGCCACCCCTACCTCGACATCTGCCCGCCTTCGGTGCAGAACCCGGCTTTCCTGGCCTCGTCGGCGCACCGGATCCCGTTGCGGCCGGTGGCGTTCGCCACACCGGGCGAGTTGCCGTCGTGGGTCGTGGAACACCGAGAACCCCTGGTGTACCTGACTTTGGGCACGGCGTTCAGCGAGGCGTCACTGTTGCGCACCGCCATCGACGGCCTGGCGGTGGTGGGCGCGCGGGTGCTCGTGTCCGCCGGACGGAGGGCCGACCCGGCGGCGCTGAGCGACCTGCCGGACAACGTCGTGGTGCTGCCGTGGGTGCCCCAAGCCGACCTGCTGCCCCACGCGGACCTCGTGGTCCACCACGGGGGCGCGGGCACCACGTTGGGCACGTTCGGCGCGGGCGTGCCACAGCTCGTCCTGCCGCAGGCGGCCGACCAGTTCAACAACGCCGATGTGGTGGCCGAGGCCGGCCTGGGCGACCACCTGCTACCCGGAGACATGACCGCCGAGGCGATCGCGACCAAGGCACGCCGACTGCTCACCGACGACGCCGTGCGCCACGCGGCCCGCGCGATGGCCACCGAGGTGGCCGCCATGCCGTCACCGCACGACGTGGCCCGCACCCTGCCCGACCACACCTGACCGGCGGCGGTGCGCACGCCTGCTGCGACAACCAGTGCAGGCGATCCTCATCCGGCTGTCTCACGATCGCGCTCACGTCCGGAGGAGACGGATCATGCGCACATCGAAGACATCGACCAATCCCGCGCGGAAGAAGCTCATGGCGGTGGCCGGCGGCCCCTGATCGGAGCTGTGTCGTGGCACCGGCCCGGCGCCACGACCGCGAATCGTCAGCACGATCGTGGTGCCGAACGTCTGGTTGACCTCACCGCGTGCGCTGCCCGAGCGAGAGGTGGCGCCGGTCCTGCGGTGGGCTCGGAGTGTTGACAGACTGGCGTGATACGGATCAAGTACCAGGTCGTGACGTTCGATGCCGCCGATCTCGCCGCCGAGAGCCGGTTCTGGGCGGTAGTGCTCGGTGGTGAGGTGGACGAGGATGGTGACTGGCACATGGTGGTGGTCGACGGGGCGCCCCGTGTCTGGGTGCAGCTCGCGCCCGACCACGTGCCTCCGCAGTGGCCGGACGGCCCGACCAAGCAGCAGGTGCACCTCGACCTGTGGGTCGAGGACTTCGCCGAAGCGCACGAACAGGTGCTGGCTCTGGGCGCCTCGGTGTTGAAAGCGGCGGTGGGGAACACTTCGGGGGATGATTTCCAGGTCTACGCCGACCCGGCCGGGCATCCGTTCTGCCTGTGCTGGCTGGTCGCCGAGCAACAGGAGTGACCGAGGTCGAAGCGTCATCCGGACGTCCGGTCGCGTTCACAGAGCAGGCGTACCGGTGGAGTCGGTACGCGCCGCGGGAACTGCCCAACCTGTGCCTGGATCGGCTGACCTCGGTCCGCGCCCGCCGGGAGCACGACGTCGGCACGTGGCTGCCGGAGCCGGTGCCCACGGCAGGTGCGCCTCGCGGTGGCGGCGAGGCGCACCTGCCGGTCAACGTCCTTGGCTGGGGTAGGGGAGCAGCGCCATCTCGCGAGCGTTCTTGATGGCGGTGGCGACCTGGCGCCGTTGCTGCGGCGTCAGGCCGGTGACGCGGCGGAAGCGGATCTTGCCGCGGCAACGGGCCTCAACCGTGACGGGATTCCGTGCCCGTCTGCTCGGCGGCCGGACCAGAACCGGCACCGGTTGGCGGACGGCTGGCAGGGCAGCACGGTCCGGGCGATCCTGGACAACCCGAGGTATACGGGATTTGCGTTCTTCGGCCGGTGGGCGCGGCAGGAGATGTTGTTCGACCCTGACGACGTGGCGGCCGGGTACGTGATCCGCTTCCGACGAGCGAGCGCTGACCGGATCGTGCGTTCTCGCAAGCCCGCGCACCCGGCGATCGTGAGCGTCGAGGAGTTCACGCAGGCGCACCTGTTGCGCAAGTCGAAGTCCGTTGGCGGGTTGAAAACGGCTCGCAAGACCGAGCGCGCCGAGCGGCCGACGAAACGGCCGTACCTGTTTCGGGGCATCGTCCGTTGCACGGCGTGCGGCCGGAAGATGGAAGCCAGCCCACGGGCGCGCGGCGTGTACTACCGGTGTCCGGCTCGGACGCTCGCGCCCGGATCACCTGCGCTGGCCACTCATCCGCCCACGGTCTACCTCCGTGAGGACGTTCTTCAGGAAGCGGTGAACGGGTGGCTCGGACGATTGTTCGCACCGGAGAACCGCGACCGGACCGTTGCCGCTCTGGTCGAGTCGCAGGGAACGAACGGCGCGGCGAACGGCAGGGAGGCGGCGAAAGCGCGGCGCGCCAAAGCGGAGGCTCAGTTGAGCCGGTTCCAAGAGGCCATCAAAGCCGGAATTGACCCCCTGGCACTGGTCGAGCCGATGAACGAGGCACAGGCGGTACGGGCTGCCGCGCAGGCTGAGCTGGAGGGAACACCGGCACCGGACGCGCTGAGCGCCGCCGAGGTGCACGCGATGATCGACTTGCTGGGTAACGTCGGAGCGGCCCTGGCCGATGCTGACATAGAGAGCGTGGCGAGCCTCTACAGGGCCGTTGACCTGCAAGTTCGCTACACGCACACGGCCCACGAGGCTGATGTGATCATCAAACCCGTGGGCCGTGTGAATAGTGCGCGTGTCCGAGAGGGTTTGTTGACCCCCTCGGAGCGGGAGATCTCCCGCGCAATAAGCACGGAGAGACATGCGGCGACCTTATCGCATTCGCGGTGTAGCGCAAGCATAACACGGGAGAATGCACGTGTCGAATCACATCGCGGCACCGAATCGACACTGTGCGGAGTGGCTTGGTCGACCTATCTACACCGGATGGCGAGGGAGGACCGTGCGGCGGACGCCACGGTTGGGCTGTTCACTTCGGTGGACCGTCACACCCGCGCCGGTCAGGAAATGGGCCAACTGGAGCCGACCTCCCGCCTGCTGCGGCTCACCGAAGCCCACCGGCCCGGTCCCACAGTGTTTGGCGGGCGTCATCGGCGGGGAAAGCCCTTCGGCGGAAGGACAATGATCCAAGCCAACGACTTCTCCGTGATCACGTTGTTGTGTGAAGGAGATCGTCGACGAGCAGCGGGATGACCTCCGGGTGGTGCCGGGTGATCACCGGCACGACGTTCGTCCAGTGGAGGAACCGCAGCATCTCCGCCGCCGGCCGCCCGGTCGAGCCGAGACCGGTCTCCATCGCCAGGCGGTACCACCCGCGCCCCCGCTCGTAGTCAGACGGCATGGTCCGGACGAGATGTGCGGCCATGTCCTGTGCACCGGCGTTGGCCAGCACCACCGCCGCCCTCTCCCGCTGCTCGGGGTGGGCGATTTCCACCGCTTGGCTCGCGGACGCGCCCTCCAACACCGCTTCGAGCGACTCGGTGAACGTCGTCAACGCCGGGAGCCCGCTCAGAGTCCTGGTCGCCGCGAGTCGGCCAGCCGTTGTATCCGGGGCGGAGGACCGCGCGGCGGCACAGTGTAATGCTGTGGACAGCTGTCGGACGCGGCCCAGGTCACGTCGGGCCGCAGCCGCCTCCAACACGCTGAGCAGCGCGTCCAGGCGGTCGTCGTCGTTCGAGATCTCGTCGAGGCACACATCCGCCACGTCAACCGCGCCCGCGTGCTCGGCGGACTGGGCGAGGGCCGCGCGCAGCGCGTTGCGCCGCCCTTTGGGGACGAGGAAGGCCAGATGCCTGGCATCGGAGGTGAACGGCCGCCGGGCCAGGGCGGCGGCGACTACCCGCCACGCCGAGTCGGTCTTGCACCGCATGATCGTGGTGACCGCCCTGGTCAGCTCTCCAGTCTCGATCAGCGCTTCTGCGGTAGCGGCGAAAGCCTCCTCTCTGAGGTGTCGATCGGACAGGCCGAGGGAGATCTCCAGCGCGGTCGGTGCCTCTCCCAGTTCGGCGGCAGCACGTACGACAGCCAATAGCGCTTGTTCGTCTTCACCGGCGCGTGCTCTGGCCAGAGGCAGATCGCCGTTCAGGGCCGTCGCCGCAGCGAGCTGATCAGCGAACTCGGTGCTGTGCCCGGATTCCTCGACCTTCGCTATGAGTCGCTTTGCGGCAACGGCATCACCGCACCGCGCGGCGGCCTGCGCCACGACCGCCATCCCGTTCAGGTCATCGACCGGGTTGGTGCCTGCTTCGACGAGGTTCATCGCGGCGGAGAGGAGCTGTTCAGCCATTTCCGGCCTTCCGGTGACCGCGGCATGGCGGGCGACGGACGCCAAAGCCGCACTGTCCGCCGCGCGCGTCGCGAGCCTGGCCGCACGTGTCAGGTCACCCGCCTCCGCGACGGCGACCGTCAGCGCGCGGGTATTCCGGGTGCCGCCGACCCCGGCCAACCGGTCCTCGAGTTCGACGGCTTGGCCCTCTGGCCAGGGCACGGCGCCGAGCAGGTGGACGAGGAGCGGGCGCGCGTCGGATGCGTCGAGCGATGCGACGAGTTCCACCACGGTCCGGAAATCACCGCACCTCGCCGCCACCTCCGCTCGCGCACTGGCTACCTCGACCTCTGACGCTCCCGAGCGGAACAGTGAGCGGACCACCGCGTCGGCGAGGTCGTATGGCAACAGCCGTGAGGCGGCGCGCGTGAGGTGGCGCAGCGCGTTCCGGAACTCCCATCGAGGAATGCCTGGCAGGAGCCGAACGGCGTGATCGAGGTGGCGGCGGGCGCGCTCTGCGTCGTCGGAAACCTCCGCTGTGCCCAGGTACATGCGCAACCGGGCGGTCTCGTCGTCGATGGAGTTGATCACGACGTCCGACTGCCCGGCACCCCATCGGGCCTCGATGACGCGACCGATCTCGCCGAAGTCGTCGGCCGACAGGCCCGTTCGTGGTCGCAGGACGCCGGATGCCTCGGTTGGATCTCTGACTGCGATCGTCGCCTTGGCGATGGCCGCGGCCGCCCGGCGCCGGTCGGTCGGCTCGCTCAGCAGGTCGAGCAGCTGCTCCGCGTGGGATAGCGTGGATCTCGCGGTGTCTGCGTTCTGCCCGGCGACCGCGACAAGCGCTAGTGCCTCGACGCGGTCCACGACCGAGTCGATGGAGTTGGCGAGTTCTCGGGCACGGTGGTGTCGGCCGAGTGCCGCCCATGCGGCCGGCAGGTCAACCGGAATCGCGGCGTTGCGGTTTTTCAGCCGCTGCCGGTTGAGCGCGAGTCGGGTCATCGCTGTCACCGTGACCGCGTGTCGCGCGAGAAGTCTCTCCTCGGTCGTGACGAGCTGACGCAGAGCCTCGGAATCGCTCCCGGAGACCTTTCGCATCAGGTCGAGCCGGTCGCGGTCGGTCGCAACCGCGACCATCCGGACGACATCGTCCTCCTCGGCCACCATGCGGAAGTACCCGTGCAGCAGGTATTCCGGCGTCGACGTCGGCCATCGGCGGTCCCGGTACATGTCGGCCCACCGGTGGATGCGCGTCCGGTGCTCGTCCACGGCGGAGCCAAGGTGTGCCACGGCTTCCGTCAGCAATTCGGCGTGGCTCAAGAGGTACACCTCACCTGCGGTCCACGGGCTCGGGCGGGAGGCGAAGCTCCGGCAGGCGGTCGACGCGAGCCGTTCGGTCATCGCGCGCCGGGTCACGTCGGTCAGCTCCGCCAAGTCCTCCGCCGACAGCCCTCCGCCCGAAGCTACGACGAACCCCACCAGATCGCGTTGCCCGGTCAGCAATCCGCGCAATTCCCTTTCCTTGTCCGCCCGGCTCACGATGGCCGCCGGGGATGGCGCCAGTTCACGGACCAAGGAGCTTGTGCGGAGCGGGTGATCCTGGGGCACGTCGTAGGGCAGCGGACGGTGGGAACGGCTCGCCACCACGACGTTCGAACCGAACGGTGGGGTGACGGGGAGCAATCCCGCGATGCTGTAATCGTCCGGCCCCGTCGTGACACCCCGGTCCTCGTCGAGACCGTCCACCAGCAGAACGAGCCGCTCGTCCCGTGATCGGCACAACGCCGCGGAGTCCTCCAGCATGCCCAGCAAGTGCGCTTCTCGGGTCGCCTCGGATAAGTGCACCGGGGGTGTTTCACCCAGCATTTCGGATAGCTGTCCGAGGACATTTTCGATGAACGCACCGCGGTGGTTCTGGCCAGCCATTCGAGCGGTGACGAAGAAAGATACAATCCGTACGCCGGGAGGCGGATTCAGGGTGAACCACGACAACAACGCCGACTTGCCCGCCCACGGCTCGCCCTGCCACCAGGCATAGGCCCCGGACTGCGACGAGCAGAACTCGGCCAGTTCCGCGAGTTCGGCCTCGCGTCCGACCAGGACCTCTGGCGCCATACGCCTGACCTGGTGCAGGTACCGCGACCGGAAAGGTGCGCCCGCCGTGAGGTTCACATCCCCGACGTGCAGGCCCGCGTTCGCGTAGCCGCCGGGTGCGGTCGCGGCGCCGTCCAGGTGCCCGGCCTGCACCACGATGCCGGACGACACGGCGGCGGCGGTCTGCGACACGGTCCGGGACGTGCGGACGGGAGCAGGTCTTCCCGTCTCGTCGGGTCCGCCGCCCCTATCGCCCACCCCCAGATCATTGCGCATCACCGCGTGCTGACATCAATTCGATCAGCCGACACGGACTTCGCGTTCCATCGGACTGTCGGGTTATGGTGTCTCTGCCGGGGATCGTTCCAACGCGACGTCGAACAAGCGGGCCGCACTATTGCGGAGATGATGCGCAGTCGTGTCCGAAAGGGGTGCGGTGAGAGATCCGCGACGGTGGTGGCAGGAGGTTGAGGCGGACGATTGGGCTGCGTTCGCCACGTCCGACGACCTCGTGCGGGAGCGGTACACGGCGCTGCTGGCGGCTTTGGAGGAACTGTCGACGCGTGGACCGATGGCCACACTCCCGGACATCTCCGCCCAGGTCAGGGTGGTCGGCTACCACGACCCCTTATCGGAAGGCGATCTTCGTGAGTCGCTGGACAAGTTGGCGACCTGGGGATTCGCCGAACCGTTTCGGGACTACGCCGCACCGGTCCGCAGCCTCCAAGGCGTGATCGTCAGGCAGGAGGCGTGGGCCCTGACCCGCAAAGGCCGCGGCATCGTCGCGGCGGTGCGCCTGGCAGTGGTCGACGCCCGGCGCGCCCTCCAGCTGCCCAGCAGGCTCTTGGACGGCGTGGAGAGCACGATTCGCGCGCTGCTGGAGCATGCCGCGAACGATCCTGGTCGCCTGCCCATCGACCTCGACGACGTGCGCACGCGGATCGACGAACTCCGACGCGTCACCGCCGACTTCTACGACGCGCTCGCCCGCATCGTCCAGTCCGACGTCACCGACGACAGCGTGTTCGGCGACAACCGCGACCGCGTCATCGAGGCGCTGCGGCAGTTCCCCCGCGAGTACGGGAGGGCGCTGCGGCGGGTGGAGTACGCGTTGGAGGACCTCAAAGCCGCCGGGCACCACGCCGTCGCAGAGGCGGCCGTCGCCCACGCCGGCCTCATCGATGCGGCCGAGCAGCAGAGTTGGGTGGAAGACCGGGTGCGCCGGCTCGCCGACCTGGCGGCGTGGTTCCATCAGGATGGTGGTGTGCGTCGGTTGATCGGTTCGGCTACCGGCGCAGTGCACACGCTGCTCGTAGCCATCGACCGCCGTTACACGGCCCGCCGCCGAGGTTCCGACCTCGGACACGACTTCCGGCTACTGGCCCGCAGCCTCCACCGCCAGTCGACCGATCAGGAGGCCCGGCGAGTTTACGCGGCAGCCTTCGGCGACTGGCCGGCGTGGCACGCGGTACCTCGGCTGGCCGAGGAGGACGTGGCGCACGGCACCCTGGCCGCGGCAGGCCGGACCAGGCACCAGGTCGAGGTGACACTGCGGGAGCACGAGCGTCACGGCCCACCCAGCGGCCGACCGCGCAAGCTTGTGGACACGAGCCGGGAACGCGAGAGGGCTGCGGCCCAGGCTGCGGACGAAGCCTCGCAGCGCCGACACCTTGCCACGTTGCTCGCCACCGACGGGGAGGTGTCGCTGGACCACTTCACCGGGTATGCGTCCGCTGCCGTGGTGGTCTTGCTGCGTGCGGTGGAGGTGGCGCTGGCCCAGCTCGACCCGGGTACCGGTATCGGCCAGGCTTACGCGGACGGGGCGAGCGTGCGGGTGCTCGTCAGGGTCGGTGCACCAGGCCGCACGGTCCGCGTGCGGCTCGCGGACGGTGTCCTGGCCGCACCGGATGTGCGGGTGCGCGTGATTCCTTCGGGTGACATCCGCGTCCGCGAGGACCGGAAGGGTGGTGTCGCGTGAGTGTCGTTCGAGCACTGGCGCCGGAGTTGCGTGAACCCGCCCGCCGGTTGGTCGCGACCGGCCGCATCCGAGCGGAGGCGGATGCCGAGTCGTACCGCGCCGCTGTCCAGGGGCGACGGCAGCTGACCGACTTCTTCCGGTCGGAACTCGGCTGGGAGTTGGAGATCGTCGAGTCGGCGGAGCTGGTGCGGCTGCACAAGCGCCGTGCCGACGTGCCCGCCGACCGCGGTCCCCGGCTGCGCCGCGATGGTCGCGACGCGCATTTGGCGTCGAAGAATGTCTTGGCGCTCGTCGCGCTTGTGTGCGAGCAGCTGTGGCGCAGGCCGCGGATGAGCCTCCGCGAGCTGATGCAGGCCATCGCCCAGGTGTGCGCTGCGGAAGCGCCGACTGGCGGTTTGCCGCAGTTCAGGATCGTGGCCACTGACGGGACCGGCAAATCGGAGGCGCGGACCAGCCGGCTCAACCTGGTCGACGCGCTCAGGCTCCTGGTGGCCGAGGGCTCGATCTCGGTGGATGCGGACCTGGAGCGGATTGCCGGACAGGACGACGGCGATCTGGTGGTCAGTGCGTCGAGGGAGCGGCTGGCGATGAAGTTTTCCTCGCTGTCACCCACCCTCCTCGGTTTGGACGACCTGGAGCCGGAGCGCCACGTCGCAGTGCTGTCCGTCGACGTGCTGGCCGACGACACGACGGCGTACGACGAGCCGACGGTCGAAGACCGGAGGCTGCTCGCGATGCGGCGTCTGGTCGACGACCCTGCTGCGGACCCGCTCGACGACCAGGCGCCGATGCCCTATCTCCACACGCCCGCCGGTCGCGAGCGCGCGCTGGAAGTCGTTGCGGCCCTCGGGTTCGCCGCGACGGCCCGCCGTGACTGGTGGGAGGTCACCGACCCCAGCGGCATCGGCACGCTGGTCGATTTCCCCAACGGGCGCCGCAACGAGCGGCAGGCGGCGCTTGCGCTGCTGGACGCGGTGAACCTACGGCCCGAGCCGCGCGCGGTGCTGGGCATCGCCGAGGTCGTCGAACTGTTCGAGCGGGTGCGGACGACGCTGCCCCGCTGGGCTGCGGCGTACGAGCACAGACTACCGGCCCTGGCCCGCGCCGCTGCAGCCGAACTGGTGGCGGTGGGGCTGCTCGTCCCGTTGCGCCACGACACCTGGCAGCCGACACCGGGCGTCCACTTCTGGCGGGTCAAGGTCCACCAGCCCGCCGCGCAGCCGACTGAGGAGCCGACCGACCGATGAACATCACCAAGCACCCGGTGGACGGTCTGGGCGCTGTGCGGGACCTGCGGCCGGTCGGGGTACCTGCAGTCGAAGGGCGTTGGCAGCCCTCGCGGGCGGGGGTCGTCAACTCCTGGGCGTGGTCCAACGAGGTCCTCGTCTTCGCCGACGGGTGGATGACCCTGACCGGGCCCAACGGGTCCGGCAAGTCGCTTACTGCGTCGATGCTCATCACTCTCCTGCTGGACGGGGACACGTCGCAGACGGCGCTGTCGGTGTCGGGCAAGGCGGCGGGAACGCTGACCAGCAGGCACACCGACCGCAACGAGCGCGAGGACCGCACCGGGGCGTGGTGGCTGGAGTACGGCCGCCACGACCCGCGGACGGGGGAGATCTCGTACCTGACCACAGGGTTGTGGCTGCGTGCGGTCGGCGGGAACCTCCAGCGCGCGTTCTTCATCAGCCCCGGTCGGGTGGGCGAGCACCTCGTGCTCGAACGCGACGGCAGCCCCGTGCGGATCGACGACCTTGCCATCCAGCTCGCGGCTACCGAGGGGGAGATCTTCACGTCGGCGCAGGCGTTGCGCTCGAAGGCACGCGACCACCTCGCTGCTGTGAACGACGAGCCGGGGTACCGGAACGCCGTACGCGTCCGTCTCTTCGCCCCGCTCGACGAGGTGCAGTTCGAGGCGTTGACGGGAGTACTGCGCAGCCTCCGGAGCCTGCGCACGGCGGAGGCCATCCCACCCGCGCAAATGCGCGCGGTGCTGACCGAGGCGCTGCCCGCGCTGGACCCCGACCGGCTGACGGTCATCGGCGAGGCGATGGAACGCATCTCCGAGCTGGAGAACCAGCTGGCCGATATGCGTGACGAGGCCAAGCAGTTGGCCGCCACCGACAAGCGCTACCAGCGCTACGTCGAGGCACTCGTCAACGTGGAGGCGGCGCAACTCACCGCTGCCAACACCGAGTTCGACGCCCAGACTCGCCGCACTCGCGAGGCCACCGCGACGCTGGAGACCGCGCAACGGGAGCAGCGGGAGGCGGCCGGGCAGCTCAAGGTCTTGAACACCCGCATCTTCGCCCTCGAAGGCCGTCGCGATGCGGCTGACACCGCCCTACGCGACCACGCCGGGGCCGAACTCCCGCACATGGAACTCCGTGCCGTAGAGCTGGCGCGGGCCGCCGACCACGCCGGGCAACGCGCGGAAGTCGCCGCTGAGGACGCCACGACCGCGGCGGAGCAGGCCGACGAAGCGGCGACGACGGCGCAGGAGGCGGGGGACCACCTGGCCACTCTGTCCGATGAGCTGCGCGCAGCGTCCCGCGTCGTGGGTGCCGACGCCGCTCTCGAACGGTTGGTCGCGACAACTGCTCTGCTGAGCACGGGTCAAGCAGACGAGACCTCGGCGGCGGACGTTGCGCAGACGTGTGCCACCCCGGTGGCCTGGGTGGAAGCGCGCGTCGCCCAGCTCCAGCGCGTTGACGAAGTGCTCAGAGCGCACGCGTCGGCGCAGCACGGCGAGCGGGCGGCGGCGGAGGAACTGCGCCGGGCCGAGCGCCTGGCCGATGAGGCGCGCGGCCAAGCCGACAAGTCCATTCACCTGCGCCGAGCCGCCGAGACTGCCCTGGTGGCGTCGATCGTCAGGTGGGAGGCGGGCGTCCGCCACCTCGGCCGGGCGCCCCGTGAGTTGATCGAACCCCGCGACGGCGCGGACAGCCGCCTGGCCCTCGATCGCCTCGCCGCCTGGCTCACGTCGGTAGCGGACGACGCCCGCGACCGGATCGACCTGGTGGGCCGACGCCAGGCTGCGGCGACGGCTGGGGCGTTGGTCGCCGAAGCCGTCCGCGCGTCGGTCCAGGCACGTGCCGATTACGACAGCGCCATTGGCCTGTCAGAGGTCGCGGCGTCCGCTCTGCGCGAGGAGCGGGAGCGGGTGATGGTCGAGGAGTCGAGCGCCGAGCGGAAACGTGCTGCGGCCGACCAGACGCACCGGCGTGACGTCGATGTGGCTCGGCATGACGTCGCCGCGGCAGAGGAGACCGCTGTGGCGGCCGACGCGGAAGCCCACCGTGCTGCAACGCTGTGGATCGAGCAGGCATACCGGTGGCGCGGGGCGGCACGCTTCTTGAACGCGGTTGAACTGCCTGAAGCGAACGAGCACGATGTCGACCCCGCCGTCGTCCGCTTGGCGGTGGAGCAGGCACACGCTCAGGCCGGCATCGCGCTCGGACTATCCGTGGCCGATGCTCGACGCGACGTCGACCGGGCAGAGTTTGCGGTCGTTGACGTTGCGGCGGAACTGGCCGAGGCTCGCCGCGCAGCACCGGTGCCGGAGACGCCGCCGTGGCGTGATCGCCGGCCGGAGGACGGCGTCCCGCTATGGGCGCTCGTGGACTTCGCGGGCCACCTGTCGGACGAGGAGGCGGACCGACTGGAGGGCGCACTCCTTGTCACGGGACTGCTCGACGCTCTGGTCACGTCCGACGGCCGGGCAGTCGCCGGTGACCTCGTCATCACCGCCGACCGACCGGTGCCCGGACGTGCGCTCGGCGACCTGCTCGACGTCGAAACTTCCCCCGCGATCCCCGCCGAACGCGTCCGGGCACTGCTCCGAGCCATCCCAGTCAACGACGACGCCGAACATGGCCGGTTGCGCTCGGGCGTCCTCACCGCGGCAGCGCCCGTCGGTTACCGGTCGGAGTTCATCGGCCGAACCACCCGTGAACGAGTCCGCCTGCGGCGGGTCGCAAACCTGGAAGACGCGTTGTCCAGTGCGCGGGACGACGTGGACGCCGCCCGCCGAGGACTCGCGGATCGGGAGGCCGACGTCCTCGCCGCGGTGGAGGAACGTGACGCGTTCCCATCACATGGAGAACTGGTGGCTGCGCGCCGTGAAGCCGCGCGACAGCACGCCGCTGCGGAAACCGTGCGGCGTGAGACAGCGGACCGCATCGCACGGGCCGACCTGACCAGGCAGCGCATTTTTGCCGAGCTGGATGCCGCCGCGGCGGAGCGATCGGCCCGGATCGCCGCCGCACAACAACGGCTCCAGTACACCGAGGAAGTGGCCGCCCGGACCCGGCTCAAGGCCGAGGCCGCGGAGCGGGTGGCCGAGGAACGCCGAGCCGCCGAAGACGAGACCTTGGCGTCCCTCGCCGCCGGCGAGGAAACGCAGCGGGAGGCCGACGCGGAGTACGCGTCCTTTCCCCCGGTGGCCGAGGTCCGGGCGGCCCACGTCATGGAGGAACGCTGTGAGGAGGACCTTCGCCGGTCGGAGGCCGCCGTCATCGCGGCGGCGGAACGGCATCGGGAGGCGGGCGACGCGGTCCACGACGCGTTGCGCGAGCTCAACCGCCAGGCGACGCTGTCGGACGGCACGCTGCTGCCCACCGAGCGGACGGCTCTGGCTGCCCACGGCACGACCGTCGCCAACCTCGGGCACCGTGTGGACTTGTGGGGGCAGGCTGCGATCAGGGTGGCCGGGCTGTTCCATCAGGCCCGTCGCGCCGGAAACCTCGCTCGGCAGAGGGCGGAAGTCCTGGCTAAGGCCCGAGCCGAAGCCGAGGACGCTCGGCTGACTGCCGTCCGTGAGGCATCCGCCGTGGCCGAGGCGCGAGAGTTGTACGGCGCGGAGTACGAGCAGTTGCGCGCCACGCGGCAGCGGATCACCGACGACCTCCTCAAGGCCAAGGAGGACGCCGCGCTGATGGTCGAATTGGGTCAGGACGCGGGGAACGCGGCCGCTGCGGCCCAAGCCACGCTCGACGGGATCGCTCCGCAGCGAGAGGCCGCCGAGCAGCGCCGCGACACGCGGCTCCGACAGTTCGGCGCGCTCGTGGACGAGGGGTTCGCCTCGGTCCCCGACGACCTGCCCCGTACCCCGGCGGGCAAACCGGCGCACCTCACGGCCGCGCTCCAATGGGCAAGGCGCCTGCTTGCCGACCACTCTGCGACCGGCGACCGGCTCGGCGTGCTCGTGCAGGCACGTGGCCGTGCCCTGGCCCAGCTGGAATCGAGCGTGCGGACGACTAGCACCGCGTTGGCGCGGTTCGACCGGCACGTCGTGCTGGTCACCGTCGACGGCACCGAGTGGCGTCGCGCCGTGGTTGCCGATCCGGGCGCGAGCAGGGGAGAGGACCTGCACGTCGCGGTGGAGAAGCTGGAGGCGACTGCCGCACAGCTGGAGGACGATCTCCGCGATGACGTCAAGCGCACCCTGAAGACCAGCCTGTTCACGGAGCTGCGGCGCGACATCCTGATCCGCCTGGACGCGGCCCGGGAGCTTGTCCGCCAGATCCGCAGGACGCTCGACGGCGTCCGCACCGGGGTGGCTCGGGTCGGAGTGCAGGTGGAGTGGAGCGTCCGGGAAGACGAGGACGCCCGCCGCATGGTCGAGTTGATCTCCCAGCCGCAGTCGGACGAAATCTTCGAGGACATGTACACCGTGCTGAAGCAGCGGATGAGCGAGAAAGCGGGCGACTCCTGGAAAGACAGGGTCGCGCACACCTTCGACTACCGCTCCTGGCACGACTGGAAGATCACGGTCACCCACTCGTCGTTCACCGATCAGAAGCAGGAGAAGTTCCGCGAGGTGACCGCGCGGTCCAATCCGCTGGACTCGCTGTCCACCGGCGAGCGGAGGCTGGCGACCATGTTGCCGCTTCTCGCCGCTGCATGGTCGATGTACTCCGGCGAGCACTACAGCGGCCCCCGATGGGTGTCGATCGACGAGATCGACGCCGCGTTCGACGAGCCCAATCTCCGCCAGGTGCTCGCGCTGCTGCGCTCATGGGAGTTCGACGTGCTGGCGACCGCGCCGTTCATCACGCCGATGCTCAAGAAGGAGAGCGGGCAGGTGGTGGTCCACCAGGTCGTGACCGCGGGCAAGCACCGCGTCACGGTGCCGTGGTTGTGGAAGGGACATGGCGAGGCCGAGCCACTGACCTTGGACCTGGGGGCGTGATGGCGGCGGACCTCGCCGCCTTGGCGGCTGACCGGGATTTGACCCCGCTGTGGGCCGCTGTCCACAAGCGGCTGTGCGCCGGTCGTCAGCCTGCGGCGATCGCGAGCGTTCGGGTGGAGGGACTGTCGAGCGGCGGGCTGGCCACCTTGAGGGCGTGGGTCGACACCACGGCACGCCGCAGGCGCGACCAGTCCGCTGTGGTCGCGAGCGGCCGCGTGACGGTCGTGCCCATACGCGATGTGCTCGCCGCTCTGGGCCTGTCGGCCGACGACCTCCAGCGGCTGGTGGAGATGGCGGTGGGACGTCCCGTGATCGACCTGGCCGCCGCACGGCGGACCGCCTCGGCGCAACGCCGAGGCCTGTGGGCCGATGTCGAGGCGGCACTCCCTTCCCTGCCGGGCTTGGTGGCTAGGATGCGGGCGGCCGGGACGGACGACGAGACGGCGGTGCGACACCTGGTCGGGGCGTTGGCGCGAGTGGTGCCGCTGTTGCCCTGCACGCCGCCGACCAGCCTGGCCAAGCTGTCCCACGACTACGCGGGCGATCCCCACTACTTCGACTTGGACCAACTGCCTGGCGTGCGACTGGTGACGGCGGTGGCGGAGCTGACCGGCGTGTCCGAACCCCGGCGGCCTGACCTCGTGCGCGCGATGCTCGCCGGGGTCGGAATCCTCGCGGACCGGTTGTCGTCGACGGTCCTGATCCACCAGGTGCGCGTGCGCGGAACCGGCCCGATCGACCGGAGACTGCGGGACGCGACGACCCCCGTGGCCCTCACCCTCTTGGACCTGACCGTGCACCCCCCTACGTTCGCGCCACAGGTGCTCACCGTGGTCGAGAACCCGTCCGTGCTGGAAGCGGCGATGACCCACGCCAGCCCGCTCGCGTTCGCCTGCACCAGCGGCCACCTGGGCAGCGTCGACCACGCGCTGCTGCAACTGGCCGTCGATCACGGCGTGAGCCTCCGGTACGCGGGCGACTTGGATGGTCCGGGGCTGCACATCGCGAACGTGGTGGCCGAGACCTACGGCGCCCAACTGGTCGCCATGTCGGCCGACACCGTCGAGCAGGCCGGGCCGGAGCCGTCCGATGTGCCTCTCGGCGAGCCTCCGGCGTGGCTCGATCAGGGGCTGAGCGATGCACTTCGCTCTTCGGGACGTGTCGTATACCAGGAGCACGACACGGTACTGAAGAGCCTGTTCACGCCATGAATTCTTCAGTCTGCTCGGCTGGTCCGAAGTATGCGGGACCGACGAACCTGCTGGTGGTCATGAGAAAAGGCTGATCGGGGAGCTTTGCACCTGTGAGGTTCCAGAAGGCGGCCACACCATCTGACCTGTGCCCCGGGCTGCTGTGGGTTCGTACTCGTTGATCGGGCCGCCCAGGATGGGGCGGACGGACGTCAGAACCGTGCAGACCCGACGCCGGAGCCCGGCTAGGGCGCTGAATTGCACCCGACTACGTAACAGCGGACTCCCCTGGACCGAAACCTCTGTGTGATCGACGATTCCGCTGTCCGCTTGTCTGCTCACGACGCCCCTGGTGGGCCGCCGCTCGACGCGGTGGGTCGGGTGAATCGGCAGGCCGATGGGGTGGTGGCGATGTACCTCAAGGGTGCCGAGGTCGGTCAGCCGATGGCCAGAGAGCTGAAGGAGACGGCCGAGAGCGTTCTCGCTGCGGACTACGACGGGCGCACGGTCGTCGAACTGCTGCAGAACGGGCACGATGCGCACGATCCTGCCCGGTTCGACGGGCGGCTTGAGTTCTTCCTGGACGAGACCGAGGGAGAGCACGGCGTCCTGTACGCGGCCAACGGTGGGAACCCGCTGAACGCGGACAACTTCGACTCGATGTGCCTGATCGCACTGAGCACCAAGCAGCCGAACGAGGGCATCGGTAACAAGGGGGTGGGCTTCAAGAGCGTGCTCCAGCTGGCCGACTGCCCCGAGGTGTTCAGCAGCCTCAGCGAGGGTTCGGGCCGCTTCGACGGGTTCAGGTTCCGCTTCGGCCGCCCCTCCGACTTCGACGAGCTGGCGGCCCGGTCGGGCGAGGACCGCCTGGGGTTGGCCGACGAGTTGCGGAAGAACGTGTCGGCTTTGAAGGTGACCGTGCCACTTGCGGACACCCCCGAGGTGGTCGACGACTTCGCCCGGCGCGGGTTCTCGACGGTGATCCGCCTGCCTCTGCGCTCGTCCGCGGCGCGGGAACACGCCAAGGAGCAGCTGGCACAGCTCGCCGACGACGAAGTGCCATTCCACCTGTTCCTGTTCCGCGTGGCCGAGATCGCCCTGCGGGTTCGGAACGCGGGCGGTGAGCGCACGCAGCGACTGACCCGCACCACTCGTCCGAGGCCCGGCACGGGCACGTTGTCGATCAAGCACGTAGACCTCGCCGGGCGGGGCGAGTACCTGCTCTTCCAGCGGACCGTGGGCGAGGCGGCCATGCGGGCCGCGATCCTGGCCAGCCGCGCGGACAACACCGTCGGGTCCAGCTGGGCGAAGTGGGAGGGCGAGGGCACGGTCAGCGTGGCCGTGCCGCTGGGCGCGCCTCTTGAGCACGGGCGTGTCAACGCGTTCCTGCCGCTGGGGGCGAACACCCGCTACCCGCTCGCCGCGCTGGTCAACGGGCCGTTCTTCGCCCGCCTCGACCGGCGCGACCTGCAGGAGTCCGTCCACCTCAACGACGTGCTCTTCAACGAGGTCGCCGAGCTGTGTGCCGACGCGCTCATCGCCGCCTACCGAGGTGAACTGACCCTGCCGGTCGGGGTGCGACTCGACCTCGTGTGCTGGTCGGAGGGCTGGCTGGACCGCTTGGTCGTCGCCTTGGAATCACGCGGCCACGCTTTGCGGGATCTTCCGGTGCTGCCCGCGCTGGGCCATGACGAAGGGGTACCCCTTACTGAGGCGCTGCTGTGGTCGAGCAGTGGCGCGGTGTTCACGCCCGAGGCCGTCACGGCCGCCGGTGAGTCGTCGTTAATGCGCCACGACCTTCACGAGCACCACATTCGGCGGGTCCGCGCGCTGTCCAAGGCGTGCGGGCTGCCCGTGGACGTGGAGCCGGAGCACGTCGCGGAGTTCGCCGAAACCCTCGCCGCCGACCTGCTCGCGCGCGGGGCCGCGCCGAACGTGTGGGCCGACTTCTACGACGAGCTCAGTGACGCGCTGCCCGAGGTGAAGGCCGTCGTGGGCCGACGGGTGATCGTGACGGAGGACGGCGTGCTCCACGCCGCCGACGAGGACCACGACCCGATGATCTACTTCGGCCGAGTGCGTGGTGAGGGCGGTGAACTGCCCGAGCTGCCCGAGGCTGTGCGCGCTCGCCTGGCCTTCATGCCGGGTGACATCAGCTGGGTCGACGGCAACCGCAAGCAGCGCCGGGGTCGCCGCTGGCTGGAGGGCGTGGTTCGGGAGTACCGCACCGACGCAGTCCTCGAACTGCTGGGCAAGGTTATGCGGGACGCGGAGGACGACGAGATCAGGTCCGCGTGCCTGCGGTTCGCCTTCGCGCTGTGGCTCGGCACGCCCGCGGAACGGCGGCACAACGCGCTGGGCCAGGCCGATCTGCTCGTGCCCACCCGTGCGGGGTGGCGCGTGCCGGGGCAAGCGTACTTCGGGACGGGGTGGCGCGGCCCGAAGCACGAGGTCGATCGGCTGCTCGCCGAGTTGGTCGACGCCGCCGCAGCCGTCTCGGACCAGCTCGAGCAGATCGGCGAGCGGGTCCTGGACAAGGACTTCCTGCGGTCGGACGCAGTCGACGACGAGCGGACCTTCTTCGAAACCCTGGGCGTCAACCACGGCTTGGTCCCGTGGTGGACATCCACCAGGAACTTCCACGTGTCCGGCAAGCAGCTGAAGAACCCGCACTCGGTGCCGAACTTCCCCGCCGACTTCAGTGCGAAGACCCAGGACGCGTGGCGTGAGCTGGCCGCCCGGCGCGCGACCAAGCCGAGCTTCGACAGCACCAAGTACCAGATTTCGGGCCTGATCGCCTTCCTGCCGGGACAGGAGGACTGGGCCGAGTTCTCCCACGACACCCGCAGGCTCTACGCGCAGCTGGTGTTGCGCGGGCTCGACGTGTGGCCGGACTCCGCTCTCAAAGCCACCTTCCAGGCGAGTACTGACTCGGTGAAGCCGACCTGGCCATCGTTCGCCGCCGCCTTCCTGCATGAGGCCGACTGGGTTCTGCAGACCACGCCGGGTGAGCGGTCGAGGCAGTTCTTCGCACCGCTGCGCGCTGCTTGGTGGGTAGGCGACACCGATACTCCCGACTACCTGAGCGCGGCCCCGGCCGCGTGGCGCTCGCTGTTGACCGACCGGGTTCGCGAACGACTCACGTGGTTGGGCGCTCGGTTCTGGGACGTCTCCACGACCGCGGCGGATCGGCTAGCGGAGATCAACGAGGTGGTCGGGCGGCAGGGTCCTCGGGCGGCGATCGTGCGCACCGCCTACGAGCAAGCCTGGCGGGACCTGTTCGCGAACGGCGGGCCGGATGTGCAGGTGCCCCACGCGATCGTGGTGACCTCGAGGGGTGCGCTCAGCGTGGTCGACCTCGACCTGGACGGGCCCGCCGTCTACACCGACGACCGACCGGGAGCGACGGAGACCGCGCTGCTGGCGCAAACCCCGGTCCCCGTGCTCGCGGTCCGCGTGAACACGCTGGCCGCCCAGGTGCGGCGGGCACTCGTGGCTGACGGCGTCACCCGGATCAAAAGTTGTTCGGACGCGGCGGTCCGAGTGCTGGTCGACGGGGTGGACCCGCTTGACCAGCCAGGCCGCCCACTGGCCGACCTGGGCGGCGACTGGCTCCCCCTTCTCGTCGACGCGATCGCCGAGCAGCGACGCCACGTCCTGCCGGTGAGCCGCGTGCCCGCGACGAGCACGGCCGACCCGTTGCGGGGAGACATCGAGGTGGTCCTCGCCGACTCGATCATCGCCGTGATCGATGGGCACCAGGTGGATCACGAGTTCGCGCCCGATTCCATCCGGGTGTCCTCGCCGGACCGCGGTCAGGTGATCGTGACGCTGCGCGGCTCGGGCGACCGGTGGTCGGTGCTGCAGTCCGCCGCCGCGGCACTGGCCGATTTCAGGGGCGGACTCGCGATCGCCGCCAGCCTCCGGCTCGCCCTGATCGACCTGGCCGCCCGGTGCGGCGACGGGACCCCCGAGCCCGCGGATGTCGCCGCCGTGCTGAAGATGCCGTTGGACGAGCTGCACGCGCTCGTCGGCGACAGTGCCGGCAACCGGTTCGCGCTGACGCCCGTCCTGGAGCTGATCGCCTGCCTGGACGTCGCCGCCGCCGAGGAGTTGCAGGGTGTCCGGGACCGGATCGCCGATCAGGACGAGGTCCGGACGTGGCTGATCGCGCACGGCTTCGACGCCGACCGGATCCTCACCCTCGCCCGCCGGAACGACCTGCTGGACGCGACCCGGCAACTCGACATCGCCCTGGCCCGGGCGAACGCTGGCTTGCGCGCGCTCGGCCTCAACCTGCTCCACAACGGCGACGGCCACCAGCACCAGTTCGACGCCTACCTGCAGCGGCACAGGTCCGAGATCAGGGACCGGCTGCGCGACCGGTTCGCTCGAGTGTTCCGGGAAGGCGGGGCGCTGGATGAGTACGTCCGCCTGCGCGAGCTGCCCGGACTGGAACCAGACCGGGCTTGGCTCGACACCCACTGGAACCTGAGCGCGGACCTCCTCCGCGACCGCGTCGACTCTTGGCTCGGTGAGATCGGTTCGCCACTCGAACCTGGTCGGTCCCTGCCTCCGGTCGACGAGCTGCGCGAACGCGGACGACGGGAGGTGGCGAAGCGGCTGGACCGGGCGCGGATCGTCGTCGACGCATGGCTGCACCGCAACGCGGGCGGGTCGGGCAAACGCCCCGGAGACGCGGTCGACAACATCGAAGCGATGGTCCAGGCCGGGCTCCTGGACTTCCGGCGCCCCCTGACCGACGACGTCATCGAGTGGCTGCGGAAGAACGAGCAGTGGCCCGAGGGGATGCCCGCGACCACCGAACTCCGCCCGCTGCACCTGGAGGACGCGGACCTGGACGCGGCCCGCGACCGGCTCGACAGCGAACAACACGCGGCGAAGAGCCAAGGCGACCTGGTCCAGTACGGCGGGAGGAGCTACTCCGCCGATCAGGAAAGCCGAGCCGAACTCGTCGAGGCGCTCCGGGCAAGCATCCCTCCGGAGGTCCTGGGCACCGATCCCGCTCCGCAGGAGTCCGGCCTGCTCCCATCGGCGACAGCGACCGGCAAGACGAGCAGCGGTGGTGCGCCAGGGTGGCGCGCGCCCTCGGTCTCGACCAGCAAGACGAAGCTCATCGGACTCGCGGGCGAAATCGTCGTCGGCGAGTGGCTACGCCGCAAGTACGAGCTCCCGCCTGAGGACACTTGGTGCTCCGGCTACCGCTCCGACCACCTCGCCGACGGCAAAGGTGACGACAGGCTCGGGTACGACTTCCTCGTCAAAACCAACGACAAGACCATCCTCTACGAGGTGAAGTCCACCGTTGACGACCTACCGCAGTTCGCGCTCGGAGAGTCGGAGGTCCGGCGGGCCAACGACCTGGCCGAGAACGAGGAGTACCGAATCGTCTTCGTCACCCACGTCCTCGACCAGGCCAAGATACGCCTGCGTGTGCTCCCGAACCCGTTCTCTCCCGGCGGTATGGCCACCTATCACGTTGTCGGCCGTTCCTTCCGGCTCGGCTTCGCTCCCGGCACCCCGTGAGTGGAGTCGCAAGGTGCTGGGCTACCTGCAGGTATCGGGGGTTGAGACCGCGCGGTGCGGTGCGGAACCGATCACGAGATAGACCCGGCCCGGATCTTCCATGGGCATCGATCTGGATCGACTCATGATAGTGAGTGTCATTCATGTTTGGCGTGTGGTCTTCGCGGTTTTGCAGGTGAAACGTTTCGGTGCGCATGGCCGATTGGCGGGTATACGATAGGCACTGATCCGCGAAGTCGGAGGAGGTATGGATGTCCGACTTCGACATCCCACAGGCGGCACCTGTTCTGGTGTTCGTCCATGGTATCGGCGGTCCGCGCGATGCAGCCCTCATGCGCGGCGAGTGGTTGGCAGGGTTGGTTGAGGGTGCCCGGCGAGCCGGGCACGGGAAGTCGGCCGCTGCCTTGTCGACGTCCACCGACGTCAGGTTCGTCGACTACAGCGACCTGATGATAACGGCAGGAGCCCAGGGGACGTCGGACGTCGTCTCGGAGGGTGAAGCGCGTTTCCTCCTGGAGTTCGTCACGACCCTGGTGGACGAGTTGAGCGCGGAAGTCGAAGACCCGCGAGCCGTGCGCGTGCTTGTAGAGGCAAAGTCGCAGTTGGCCGCCGAGGGAGCGCAGGGCGTTGGGGAAGTCGTGCGGGTCTTGAGCGCGGCCTTGACCTCCGTGCTGCGGATCCCAGGGCTGCGCAGAGCCGGTCAGTGGGTGACCGAGCGCCGGCTTCTCGGTGCTCTGGCCCAGGTGGGCCGCTACCTCGGGCGCGGCGAAGTCCTGGACGGGGCTTCACTCGACGAGCGGGTCAGGCAACGCGTCCTGGCCGCGCTGCCCGAGAATCGGCCGGTCATCTTGGTCGCGCACTCGCTCGGGTCGGTGGTGACGTTCGAGGCGCTCCATGAGTATGCACGTCCGGTGCGACTGTTGGTCACACTCGGATCACCACTGGCGACTGCGGCCGTCGTCCTACACCGGGTCAGGCCCGTTCCACCGACTACCCCGCCGACCGTCGAGCGGTGGCTGAACTTCTGGGACCGTGACGACATCGTCGTGGCCCGCCCCAGGCTGGAACGGCTCATCGTCGCCAACGTCCGCGGAACGCTCCCGGAGTCCAACCGGGTGGACTCCGACGGTCTGTGGGTCCACAGCGCGATCAAGTATCTCGTCCAACCCGCAGTGGCGGGCCCCGTTACTGAGGCCGTGTGCGAATGATCGGTTCGGTTCCCAGGCGTTTTGTGGTGATCGCGACGCAATGCCCATCGGCGGAGGTCCGTCTGCCTGATCTGGAACGGGCGGCCGAGGAACTACGCGGCGTGCTGGAGGCGCCGGATCTGGGTGCTGCGACAGGCGATGCGCTTATCGGCGAGGCGACGCAACCGAAAGTCGAGGCAGCCGTTCGCCACGCCATTGCGGAGGCCGGTGCGGAAGGTGCCGTGCTGGTCGTGGCTCTGCTAGGCCACGGGTTCTCACCGAATGGCTCCACCCTGTACTACATGGCCCACGACACCAGAGACGGCGAGCCCGCGTCAGGCGTCGACGTCGGCAAACTGCTGTCCGAAGCGGCGCAACAACCCGGTATCGAAGGTGTGATCGCCCTGGTGGACACCTGCTATTCGGCAAGCGGTGTCCCGGACGTACGACAAGTCGTCAGCGGTGTGTCCAACGGACAGAGCGGGCTGGCGGTGATGATGTCGTCGGCATCGAACCAGCGCTCATACCACATGAACTTCACCTTCGCGCTGACCGATTTGGCGCGCGACGGCATGCCAGGAGAGAGGGAACAGCTCTACGTCACCGGGCGCCTGATGGCCGCTTTGCGCACGAAGGTCTCCACACAGACACCGGCCTCTCTCGTCTTCGACGGAGGCACCGAATCGGGGGCGCTCTGGCTTGTCCGCAACCGGCGTGATCTCTCGACAACGACCATCGGCTCCGTGGGCGCTCTGGGCAGGAAGGAACTCGCTGCGGCGATCGCCCGGTGGAACGCGGGGTATGCCCTGCCTGCGACATGGACAATGCGGTCACTCGACGAACTCCGGGACGCGGCGCGGTCGGGTGATCTGGAAGGCATGTATGTCCTTCATGTCGTTCAGGGCCTGACCTTCGCCATCCGCGCCGCCGAGTTCCTGCGCGAGAACTCTGTCGGCGCCCTCACCACGCCGAAGCTGAGGAACGCGGGTCGGCGGGCGGGGGTGTTCAGCGAAGTCAGGTCGTCCGGTACGGCTCTTGTGGTCGGCCTGTTGGAAGAGGCGGCTCTGCGGGTCGGCACGGTGGAGGGCAACCCATGGAAGCCGTTGGCCAGGCTCATGGCGGCCCTGGCGATCGAGATAGGAATCCCTGCCGACGACCGTCGGCTGCGCGAGTGGTCACGTGCGTGTGGGTTGGACACAGAGCTGAATGACGCATTCGCCGCGTTGGCTGAGACGCCGGAGCACGGTGATCTGCGCTTGGTCCTGGCCCCGTCCGACGAGGCGACGGGGTGGCCGAATCACCTACGGGCGTGGCTGCTCCGCGCAGGTGCGGTCTCCACCCCGCAGAAAACCTTTCACTGTCCGTACCCTACCCGCCACGGTACGGAGAAGGCGCTGGCCAGTGCACGGGAGTGGGCGCTCGACCAGTTAGGCCCTGACGAGACCCTGCGCTACATCGACATCGCGGTGCCAGCCGACGTGCTGGCCGACGTCGACTGGCATCCCGAGAAAATAGACACGGATTTGTACTACCTTGGCACCGAACACGATGTGCTCGCCCAATGGAGTGGTCGACTACGCCCGAGCCGAGTGCACCAACGGATGAACAAAAGGGCACGCGAGGCGATGCGCCGGATCGACGAGGATGACGACGTGCCGCTCGACTGGGTGACCCGAGCAGATCTGCACGACGTGACCGCGTTCGGCGGCAAGCTGAAGTCCGGTGCCTTCCGCCGCGCGATCGGGATAGACCACCGCCCGCCGAACCTCGCCGATGTCTTGGAAATGCTGCTCCCGTACTCGCCGGTCCTGCTGTGGCCGTCGCGTGACGGCGAGTCCGACGACACGTGGCCCAACGTGGTCCGACAGCGATGGGACACCTTGCCCGGCGGTTTCACGGCGGCCTTCCGTGAACAGCTCGACAGGCCTTCGCGGGGCTTGGCCAACGTGCGTACCGCGTGGCATGACATCCGTTGGCTGGATTTCTGCCGCTGGTTCGAACTACGCACCGTCCGATCCGAGAACGTTCGTGAACACGCATCTGCCAACGGTGAGAGCGAGTCGTGATGACCTGGTCGCCCTACTACCGCGGAGACGGTGTCCGGCGCGACGTCGAACTCCCCGAAGCGCCGCCATGGCGGAAATTTCCCCGCCATTCGCAGCACGAACAATTCCAACCGCCGCCAGGACTGGTGGAGGCAGTGAACGCCGCTGTGCGACTGCGCCGTCCGCTGCTCCTGCGCGGTCCCGCAGGGTTTGGAAAGTCGACCGTTGTCGAACAGGTCGCCCACGAACTCGACCTGGGGCCAGTGTTGCGTTGGCATATCACCTCGCGCAGCACGCTGAGGGATGCGCTCTACCGATATGATGCCCTCGGCCGCATCCACGCCCAGAACTTGCGGCTGGCCCGGTCCGACAGCGGTGGCGACACTACCGAGGACCGTGACGACATCGCGGACTACCTCCAGTTTGGGCCACTCGGCACCGCCCTCGTCCCGACACCCTCGGGGAAACCACGCGCGCTCCTCGTGGACGAGATCGACAAGAGCGATCTGGACCTGCCCAGTGACCTGCTAGACGTGCTCGAGCGAGGCCAGTTCGAAATCCCCGAACTGGCCAGACACGCGAAGCGTGAGATCGCTGTGCGCCTATGGGACAGCGACGACCGGACGCACGTTGTTAACGGCCGGATCTCATGTCATGAGTTCCCGTTCATCGTGTTGACCAGCAACGGAGAACGGGACTTCCCCGAGGCGTTTCTTCGCCGCTGTATCCGGTTCACCATGCCCGCACCGACACCGGAGATGCTCCATCGGATCATCGACGCACACCTCGGCTCGGGCGCGAACCATGACGGCAGCGCTCTGGTCATTGAATTCATCGAGCGGCTCCACCGCGGAGAAAGGCTGGCGATCGATCAACTCCTCAACGCTGTGTACCTCCTCGCCGAACAGGATGTACCCGACTCGGGTCACCTACGAGACCTGCTTTTGCGTGAGCTGACGAATGGCTGATCCACTGCGCCGCGTCTTGACCGCGATCGGGAAAGTTTACCCCGACGTGGATGTACTGGCGGTCGCCGACGCCCTCTGGCTCGGATCCACCGCAGGAAACGCGGCGGGATCCCACGGTGCACCCGTCGGCGTCAGCAACACCTCGCCGACGAAGCAGGAAGAGCCCTCTGGGATACCCGCTCGCGCGACGCGAACCGGCAGGCTCGACCAGAGAGAAACGGCAACCCCAGAGGTGCACGAACGCCTCGCTACGAGCACCGATGTCCTACCCGGTCGCGAGGTGACCGTGGCCCCTGCACGTCCCCTCGCCAACTCACTGGCATTCGGCCGTGCATTCCACCCCTTTACAAGACCTTGGCTACGGGGTACGAGAAGCGTCCTCGACATCGAAGCAACCGTTGACGCCTACGCGAGCAGTGGCATCCTGACGCCCGTCATGACACCGGAACCCGAGCGCTGGTTCGACGTGGTGGTGATCAGGGATACCACAGCCTCCATGGCGGTGTGGCGGGAGGAAATCATCTCTCTCACCGCCCTTGTGCGCGGAATGGGTGCTTTCCGCAGCACCCATAACTGGAAACTCAACCCGTCCACCTCGACGGTCACCGACGACCGCGGTGTGCAGGTGGAACACCCCTCTGGGAGGGTAGCGGTTCCCGGTGGACGACGACTGGTGTTGCTGATCTCGGACTTCGCTTCTCCAGGATGGCGGTCTGCGCGAGTGTGGGAACTGGTCCATGCACTCGGCTCGACCACTCCGACCTTGCTCGTCAACCCGCTACCGCCGCATCTCTGGGCGCATTCCGGACTGGACCATCCGTCAGTAAGAGTTCTTGCGGACACTCCAGGCGTGCGGAACACTGCCCTCAAGTACCACCTCCCGCTGTGGCTAAGGGCGCTCGAACCTGAGACCGACTGGCTGCCCATCCCAGTGGTCGGCTTCACCGCGCCAGGGTTCGCCCGCTGGGCTAAGGCATTGATGCGTGGCGACCCTGAAGGCTGCGGTGCTGTGCTTCTCAACCTCGAGTGGCTTGAACTGGAAGTGGACGAGGACGCCACAGAAACCCCTATCGTCGAACTGGTCGACGCGTTCCTGCATACAGCATCACCGCCAGCCGCTCGACTGGCGGTGTTGTGCTCCCCGCTCGAGCGGTTCAGCCTGCCGCTGCTCAACCTCATCCGCCAAGCCTCCGTCGCCGAGGCCGATCTGACCGACGTGGCCGAATTCCTCGTTAGCGGATTGCTGGAGACCGAGCATCCCGACCCGGACCACCCCGTCATGTCGTTCCGCCCTGAAGCAGCCGCCCGACTGCGTACACACCTGACGTACCACGACGCTTGGCGCACGTTCGACGCTCTCACCCGTCACATCGCCGCCAGCACGCCCACCAACCGCGCTACCGGTTCGTCCTCGTTGTCCGCCTCGGCCGTCGATCCGACGGCCGACACCCTGGTTCCTGCGGAACCCCATCCATTTGCCGCTGCCGCAGCGGGCTTGCGGCACATCCTGACGCGGAACAGTAGAACCTTCGACAACACGCGGGATACCCGTTCTGCCCCCGAGCATCCGGACCGAGCAGCCACGGCCTGGGATCTCTTCATCTCCTACACGCAGGACGATCGGCAGTGGGCCGAGTGGATCGCGTGGGAGTTGGAGGAGGCCGGTCACCGGGTACTGATCCAGGCGTGGGACATCGTGCCGGGCAGCAACTGGGTCGCCACTATGCAGGAGGGCGTACAGCAGGCGGAGTGCACGATCGCGGTGCTGTCGTCGGCCTACACCTTGTCGACGTACGGAGCGGCGGAGTGGGAGGCCGCGTGGCGTGATGCGCCGTTGGGTAAGAACCGCAAGCTGTTGGTGTTGCGGGTGGAGGACTGCGATCGACCGGGCCTGCTGGGGTCGGCGGTATCGGAAGACCTGTTTGACATACCGGCGCGGGAAGCCCGTGCCCGGCTGCTCCGGGTGGTGCAGGGTGCCACAGAGAGGCGGTTGAAGCCCGGCACCGCACCGGGCTTCCCGGACCGAACGCGGGCGGTGGTCCGCCAGCCGCGGTTCCCCGGTGCGTTGCCCGAGGTGTGGAATGTGCCGGCGCGGAACCCGAACTTCACCGGTCGTGGGGGGGCGCTGGCGCGGTTGCGGCAGGCGATGCGATCGCCGGGGGCGCTGACGGTGCACTCGCTGCGGGGCCTGGGCGGGGTCGGCAAGTCGCAGCTCGTGATCGAGTACGTGCACCGGTTCGCCGCCGACTTCGACCTGGTGTGGTGGATCCCCGCCCAACAACCCGCACTGATCCCCGACCACCTGGCCGGACTGGGTGCCGCGCTGGGCCTCGACGCAGACGCCGATCCCGAGACCACGGCGGCCGGAGTCCTGGCCGAATTGCGGGGACGGCGGCGGTGGTTGCTGGTGTTCGACAACGCCGAAGATGCCGCTGATCTCCGGCCGTATATGCCTTCCGGGGACGGGCGGGTGCTGGTAACTACCCGACGCCAGGGGTTCCGCTCGTTGGGCCCGGTGCTGGACGTGGACGTGCTGGATCGAGCCGAGAGCGTGGCGCTGCTGCGGCGTCGCGTGCCCGGGGTCACCGACGACACGGCTGGTGCGCTGGCCGAGTGGCTGGGCGACCTGCCGCTTGCGCTGGAACAGGCGTCGGCTTATCTGGAGGCCACCGATCTGCCGGTCGCCGCATATCTGGACCTGCTGCGCACCCGCACCGCCGAGATGTTCGGCCGGGGCCGGGTCGCCGGTCGCGAGGAGACGCTGGCGACGTTGTGGGATCTGTCGCTGACGGCCCTGGACGGGCAGGATCGGGCGGCGGTGCAACTGCTGGACCTGTTGGCCTGGATGGCGCCCGAACCCGTTCCCCTGGATCTGTTCACCGCCCACCCGCAGGCGTTGCCCGCCCCGTTGGCCGAAGCCGCCGCGGATCCGTACGGTTTTGCCGAGACGGTCGGGACGCTGGTCGGTTGGTTCCTGGCCCGGCGTTCCGATGACGAGGTGACCATCGCCCACCGACTGCTCCAACACTCCCTGCGCGCCCGCACCGCCCCGACAGCATCGACACAAGATTCCATGTCCCCGGCGTCGGTAGTTCAGGAGCTGCTCGCGGCGGATCTGCCGGGCGAGATCGTCACCGCTCCGGAGAACTGGCCGCGGTGGCGGGCGCTCCTACCTCACGTCCTGGCCGTGTACGAGAACACCACGACCATCCCATCCACCACCGGGCACACTGTGTGGCTACTCGACCGCGCGGCCACCTACCTGCAGACTCATGGCGCTCCCAGCCAGGCTCTATCCCTGTTTGAGCGGGCGCTGGCGATTGATGAGGCCGTCTATGGTCCTGACCACCCGGAGGTCGCTACGCGTCTGAACAACCTTGGGCATGTACTGAGTGACCTGGGTAGGCCCGGTGACGCCCAGCCTTTGCTCGAGCGGGCGTTGGCCATCACCGAAGCAGCCTACGGTCCTGACCACCCGGAGGTCGCTACGCGTCTGAACAACCTTGGGCATGTACTGAGTGACCTGGGTAGGCCCGGTGACGCCCA
>NZ_JBHTLK010000001.1:0-10407 GCF_042678885.1 Saccharothrix hoggarensis | reverse complement strand
CTTTGCTCGAGCGGGCGTTGGCCATCACCGAAGCAGCCTACGGTCCTGACCACCCCGACATCGCTGCTGTCCTGAACAACCTCGCTGGCGCGCTGCATAACCTGGGTAGGCCTGGCTACGCCCAAGTGCTGCTTGAACGGGCGCGAGAAATACATAGGCAGGGCACAAACCCGTAGCTTTTAGAGCACGCCCAACACGCTCTCGACCTTTACAGCACCGTTGACCTCTCCTACGCCTTGGACTAACAGATGTTGGAAGCGAGGTGCGCGACCAGGTGAGCTGGTTCGCCGCGTGTCTGGGCGACTTCGATACCGCACGCGACCACTGCTACGCCGCGCTCAACCTGCACAGGAATCACAACAATCACGCGAGCGAGGCGGACACTCTGGACAGCCTCGCGTACGTTGCCCACCGCTGTGCCTGCCGAAAGGGACTGTAAAACGAGCGGTGTAACTCCTGATCAAGGATGGCGCACCTGATGACCGAGATGATGTCCGGCGTGGAGAACGTCGAGGACGCCAAGCCCGAGACCGCCTTGGAGGGCCTGGACGAGCAGCTGGTCGACCAGCTGGTCAGCCGGGCCCGCGCCGGTGGCCTGAAGCTCACCGGTGAGGGCGGGGTGCTCCAGCAGCTGACCAAGCGGCTGCTGGAGTCGGCCCTGGCGGGTGAGATCACCGATCACCTGGGCTACGACAAGCACGACCCGGCCGGCCGCGGGACGGGCAATTCGCGCAACGGCACCCGCTCGAAGTCCGTGCTCACCGACGTGGGTCCGTGGAGATCGACGTGCCGCGCGACCGCAACGCCGAGTTCGAGCCGCGGGTCGTGGCCGAGCGGCAGAAGCGCCTGACCGGCGTGGACGAGATGGTGATCTCGCTGTTCGCCAAGGGTCTGACCACCGGGGAGATCTCCGCGCACCTGGCCGAGATTTATGGCGCCGACGTATCCCGCCAGACCATCTCCACGATCACCGACAAGGTCGTGGAAGGCATGGTCGAATGGCAGAACCGGCCTCTCGACCCGGTCTACCCGGTGGTGTTCATCGACGCCATCCACGTCAAGATCCGCGACGGGCAGGTGGCCAACCGGCCGATCTACATGGCGATGGCCGTGACCTGCGAGGGCCACCGTGACATCCTCGGAATGTGGGCAGGGGACGGCGGCGAAGGCGCGAAGTACTGGCTGCACGTGCTCACCGAGCTGCGCAACCGCGGCGTCGCCGACGTGCTGATGCTGGTCTGCGATGGGCTGACCGGCCTGCCCGACGCGGTCACCACGGTCTGGCCGCGCACGATCGTGCAGACCTGCTCGTGCACCTGCTGCGCAACAGCTTCCGCTACGCCGGCCGCCAGCACTGGAACGCCATCGCCAGAGCCCTCAAACCCGTCTACACCGCCCCGACCGAGGCCGCCGCCAAGGAGCGGTTCGCGGAGTTTCGTCGACGCCTGGGGCGCCCGCTATCCGGCCATCGTCCGGCTCTGGGACAACGCCTGGGCCGAGTTCGTGCCCTTCCTCGCCTTCGACGTCGAGATCCGGCGGGTGATCTGCTCGACCAACGCCATCGAGTCCGTCAACGCCCGCATCCGCCGCGCAGTCAAGGCTCGCGGCCACTTCGGGAGTGGAGAGCGACGGCGGTCAGCGCCTGGCTCGCCGTGTCGTCCACGGACTTATCGAGCAGTGTCGGCAGGTCGTGGGGTGTGGAGTGCATCGCCGTCACCAGGGCCACGGCGTGCCGGACGGAGTCCACGGCCATGCCCGCGGCGTTCGGCGCCCTAGTGGCGCCTGCCGCGCGCACGCGCCGTTTGCTCTGTCTGCGGCGGTCCTTCTTCCTGCGGTTGGCTTTGCTCACAATCCCGTCCAGACGTCGGCGCAGTCCGACACCGCTTCAGCTCAAGCGGCGACTCTATCGGCAACGAGGCCCGAACGTCCGCCTTGACACCCGTCTGGCGTCAAGGCGGACGACTGGATCAGGCGGAGCCGTTCTACCCGTTGTCGGATCAGTCGACTGGTGTACTGAGCAGAGTCGTGAGTGCCCTGACCGGGTAGACGATCAACAGGTGCAGTTGTGGTGCGCCGAGCAGCGCGACGGTGTCGCCGGTGCGGATGCCGGTCAGGTCGCGGAGACCTGCGGGGATGAACACCTGGTGGCGGGTGTCGATTCGGTTCGGGCTGTCGGGGGCGAGTCCGATGGTGATCGCTTGGCCGCGTAGTCGTGCCGTGGTGGTCTGTCCTGGGTGCCAGTTCAGGGCGTTGAGTAGTTTGCGTGCCGGGGCTCTGCCGGAGTGGTCGAGGATTCCGGTGGTCAGCAGTAGTTCGGTGTCGTCGAGTTTCGGTGTGGCGTGGATCGTGGTTAGCGGTGGGGTCGGTTGGGGTGTGGGTGGGCTGAACAGTGGTGTGGGGCGTTCGGTCATGGTTGTGGGGTGAGGATGGGGAAGGCGGGGAGGCCGCTTTCGGGTGGGGGTGTGGTGGCCAGGGGGTGGGGTTCGCCGGTGTAGGCGGCGAGTGCGGTGGCGAGGTCGGCGATGGTGGGTTTGGTGTAGACGGCGGTGGTGTCGTCGCTGCGGGGGTGGGCGTGGCCTGCGTAGCCGCGGGCGATGGAGGGGCCGTAGTGGCGTTCGACCCAGGTGAGTGTGGTGTGGCGTAGCCAGTGGGTGGAGATGTTGCGGGCGGTGACCCAGGGGAGTCGGTCGCCGAGGCGTTGCCAGAGGCGGTCGTAGCGGCGGTGGTTGATCGGGTCGCCGTTGTTGTAGCGCAGCAGGGGTTCGGGAGTGGGTTTGCCGTTGCCGCGGTGTTGGCGGTGGGCCAGCAGTGAGGCGATCAGGGTGGGGCTGGCGGGTTGCCAGCGGACGGTGTCGTTCTTCTCGCGAAGCTGGATCAGGCAGGTGGTGGGTTCGATGTCCTCCTCGCGCAGGGCCAGTGCGCCGCCGCGTCGGCAGGCGGTCTCGAGGTGGAGGCGGAACAGCAGGGTGTCGAGCACGGTGTCGCGTCCGCTGGCGGTGACTGCGTCGGCCAGCCCGGTGATTTCGGCTGCGCTGAGGCCTTGTCGGGTGGTGGGGCGTCGTCGGGGTTTGGCGAGTTTCGCGGCGGGGTTGTGGTGGGGTGGCAGGAGGTTGTCGTTGATGGCGCGGGCGTAGACGGCGCGCATGGCGGACAGGAAGTGTTCGGCGACGGAGTGGCCGCCGCGGTCGTTGCGTCGCATGCGGCGGTTGGCGACCAGCAGCCGCATGAGGGCCTCGATCTCCGAGGGGGTGACCTCGTCGAGGCGTTTGTCGCCGAAGGTGTCGGTGATGTGGGCCCAGTAGGTGCCGTAGGTGCGTTTGGCGCCGGCGCCCGATGCCGCGATGACGTGGGGGATGTAGTCGCGGAAGGTGGGCAGGTCCGTGGGGACCCACATCAGGTCCTCGGGGGTGAGACCGAGTTGGGTCAGCAGCAGGCGGGCGGCTTGCACGGTCTTGGGGTCGGTGCTCAAGAGGTCCTCGCGTCGGTGGTCTTTGGCCGGAGTCCGGGGCGCTGAGCAGCGGTTTCGATCTTGCTCGGTGCCGGGCGGCAAGTTGTACCATCGTTGGTACGGACTCGCACGGCGACGCGTACCAACGTTGCCCCCGTGCCTGCGTCGCCGGTCCACCCGCTTCTCGCGGAGAACCGCGCGCGATTCGGCCACCGCCTCGCCGCCCTGCGTCAGAGTCGCGAGTGGACACAGGAACAGTTGGCAGAGGCCAGCGGATTCGACCGCAAGACCATCAACCGCATCGAGAACGGCCGACACTCGCCCAGCCTCGACCGCGTCTTCGTCCTCGCCGACGCGCTCGGCGTCGCACCGCTCGAACTCTTCCGCTGGCCGGAGTCCTGAACCACCCGATCGTGTGGCCCATGTGCGTTGTCCACATGTACGACGGTATGTCCAGTTCGGACTGACGTCAGGGGTCTGCTGCCGGAAGTCGGCAAGGGAGCCGGTATGTGCCGGTGATAGGCCCTGTGGGAGTGGCCAGCGCTTTGCAGGCCTGATTCGGCGTTCGGGGATGTCGGGTCGTGCGGACAGGTGGAAGCACGTCCGGTTGGCGGTCGCGTCGGCACCGGTCGGAAAATGTGAGAAGTATTCGTATCGGGGTGGTGGTTCAGCTCTTTCGACCACGCAGGAGCGGGAGAAATCCCCGCGCCGATGGGCCGTTCGGAGCAAAGGGGAGGTGTGGTCCAGGCCAAAAAGTAGCGCCTGGTGCTCGCGTGAGCACCAGGCGCTACTTTTTCACTGGAATTCCAGCCCAACTGGTGTCCGAGGGGGGACTTGAACCCCCACCCCCTTTCGGGGACTAGCACCTCAAGCTAGCGCGTCTGCCATTCCGCCACCCGGACCTTCGGCTCTCGCCGTGGTGTGTGCATAGGTTACATGATCGTTCTCGGTGGCCAAAATCGGGGTCCGTGGTTGGGTGGTTGTGGGGCGTTGTCGCTGGTCGGGCGACTGGCGGCCGTCGCGTCCGGACGCTGCGGAGGTTCGGCTCGCATGGTGTGGGGGTGGAGTCGGCGCGGGTGGGTCGTGGCGGTGACTGTGGGGAGTGGCGGGGGAGCGTTGGCGGTCGGGTGGCGGTGGGCCTGGTTGCCGGGGGTGGAGGGGTGGGTTCGGTGAGAGTTGAGGTCTGTCGACCGCACATTCGGGTGGTTGGGTGTGCCGGTGATCACACTCTAATAGGCTTAGGGGTTGTAAACCGCCCTGTTGCGGAATGGCGGGAAATCGGTGGCTGAGTTGTGGGGCCGGCGTTCGGGATCGGTGCAGTTCCGCACTGTCCGAACGGGACTGGTGCGGCCGGATGGCGGTCTGCCGCGAAACTGAGTCTAGGCCACGTGGGGCGAAATATTCCCATCCACCAACATGTTTTGTGCTCAACCAATCGGTGGATTGATGGTCAAATGACCGGTATGTACAGTCGAATAAGTAACTCGTCACCTGGAATTTAACGTGGTGGCGGCGTGCTGTTCATCTCACGGGGGCACCTCCGCCGGAGGGCTCTCGGTCGTGGTCAACGTCGACCACTCTCCTGCTGTCCGACCTGCAGGACGCTGCGGCCTCACGGCACGGCGTCCTTAATTGGCGTGCACAACTTCACCCGAGGGGGGACAGGTGGTCACTTCGCCACCGGACACGCGCGGGCAATCGGCGGTGCACGCGGTGTTGCGCCATGCGGCCTACCCGGTTCTCCTGCTGCTCGTGGTGGGTACCGGGGTGTGTGCGATCGTGCTGGAATGGGACCCGGCGGTGGTCAGTCCGCTGTTCCTGATCGGCGTCATCGGGTACTTCACCGCGCTCGAACGCATCATCCCCTTCAACCCCGAATGGCACCCGAACGCCCGTGAATGGGGCTGGTACGGCCTGTACTTCATCTTGACCGCGGTCGGGGCGGCGATCGCCCAGCTGCTGGTCACGCTGCTGGTGGGGGCGCTGGCGCCGACGGCGCCGTCGTGGCCTGCCTGGGCGGAACCGCCGGTGGCGCTGCTGCTCGGGTCGCTCGGCAGCTACGTCATGCACCGACTGGGGCACACGAACCGATTCCTCTGGCGATTCCACGGCGTGCACCACGTGCCGCAAAAAGTGAACGTCGCCAACAACGGCGTGAACCACGTCTTCGACATCGTCATCGCCCAGGGCGTCGTGCAGGTCTCGCTCGCCCTGGCCGGTTTCTCCGCACCGACGGTTCTCGCGGTCGGCATGTTCGTGACCGCTCAGGGCTACTTCACCCACGCGAACGTCGACGTGGGCATCGGCCGGCTCAACCACGTGCTGGCCAGTCCCGAACAACACCGCCTCCACCACAGCTCGAATCCGGCCGAAGCGGGGCACTACGGCTCCGACCTCGCGATCTGGGACCACCTCTTCCGCAGCTACACGTGGGCTCCGGGACGGGTTCCGGCCGCTATCGGCCTTTTCGACCCCACGTCGTTCCCCCGCACCGACGCGTTCCTGGCGAGCTTCCTGCACCCGTTCCGGCCGCGACGGCGCGCCGCCAATCGGGCCACCGCACCGGAGCCGCCTGCCTAGACGAAGGCGACGTCACACCCTGCGCCGGCTTTTCGCCGGATCTCCTCACGCGACGCTCCGCACTCCGCGGCGGTGCCTGGTCGCGCTGCTCTCGAAAAGGACTGCGACTCCATGCCAGAAAGCATTTCCCCGACCTCCCCGGACGACCGCTTCGCGATAATCGGGATCGGCTGCCGCCTGCCCGGTGGCGCCTCCGATCACCGCGCCTACTGGCGGAACCTCCTGGACGGCAAGGACTGCATCACCGACACCCCGCCGGACCGCTACGACGTCGGCACGCTCGGCAGCCGTGACAAGACCAAGCCCGGCAGGCTGGTCGGCGGGCGCGGCGGCTACATCGACGGCTTCGACGAGTTCGACCCGGCGTTCTTCGGCATCAGCCCCCGCGAGGCCGAGTACATGGACCCGCAGCAGCGCAAGCTCCTGGAGGTCGCGTGGGAGGCGCTGGAGGACGGCGGTCAGCGTCCCGGTGAGCTGGCCGGCGCGGACGTCGGTGTGTTCGTCGGCGCCTTCACCCTCGACTACAAGATCCTCCAGTTCGCCGACCTGGGCTTCCGCACCCTGGCCGCGCACACCGCCACCGGCACGATGATGACGATGGTGTCGAACCGGATCTCGTACTGCTTCGACTTCCGCGGACCCAGCGTCTCGATCGACACGGCGTGCAGCTCGTCGCTGGTGGCGGTGCACCTGGCTTGCCAGAGCCTGCGCCGCGGTGAGACGAGCCTCGCCCTGGCGGGCGGCACGTTGCTGCACCTCACCCCGCAGTACACGATCGCCGAGACCAAGGGCGGGTTCCTGTCGCCGCAGGGACTCTCGCGCACCTTCGACGCCTCCGCCGACGGGTACGTGCGCGCCGAGGGCGTGGGCGTGGTGGCGATCAAGCGCCTGGCCGACGCCGAGCGCGACGGCGACCCGATCCACGCCGTGATCATCGGCAGCGGCGTCAACCAGGACGGCCGCACGAACGGCATCACCGTGCCCAGCGCCGACGCGCAGGTGCGGCTGATCAAGCAGGTGTGCGCGGACGCGGGCATCACGCCCGGCGACCTCCAGTACGTGGAGGCGCACGGCACCTCCACGCCGGTCGGCGACCCGATCGAGGCGAACGCGCTGGGCCGGGCGCTGGCCGAGGGCCGTGCGCCCGGCGCGCCCGTCTACGTCGGCTCGGTGAAGACGAACATCGGCCACACCGAGTCCGCGGCGGGCATCGCCGGCCTGATCAAGACCGCGCTGGCGCTGGAACACCGGCTCATCCCGCCGCACATCAACCTCGAACGGGTCAACCCGGAGATCGACCTGGACGCGCTGCCGTACGACATCCCCACCGAGGTGGTGCCGTGGCCGGAGCACGAGGGTCCGGCGCGGGCGGGCGTGAACTCGTTCGGCTTCGGCGGCACCAACGCGCACGTGCTGCTGGAGGAGGCTCCGCCTCGGCGTGCGCCGCGGAACGACGCCGTCACGGCGCCGGCCCGCACCGTGCTGCCGCTGTCCGCCCGCGATCCGGGCGCGCTGGCCGAGCTGGCCGGCGGCATCCGCCGTGAACTGGCCGAAGGCGCTTCGGTCGCGGACGTCGGCTACACGCTGGCGCACCGGCGGCAGCACCACGAGCACCGGTTGGCGATCACCTACTCCACGGCGGAAGACCTGGACGCCGCGTTAGCGGCCCACGAGCGCGGCGAAGCGCACCCCGACGTGGTGGAGAACCAGGCGCCCGCCGACGGGCGGAACCCGGTGTGGGTGTTCACGGGCATGGGCCCGCAGTGGTGGGCGATGGGCCGCGGGATGCTGGCGTCCGAACCGGTGTACCGCGAGGTGATCGAGCGGGTCGACGCCGAGATCCGCCGCCAGGCGGGCTGGTCGCTGATCGAGCTGATGGCGGCCGACGAGGCCGACTCGGCGATGGGGGAGACGTGGCTCGCCCAGCCCGCGAACTTCGCGGTGCAGGTCGCGCTGGCGGCGGTGTGGCGGTCGCGGGGCGTGAGCCCGGCCGCCATCGTCGGGCACAGCACCGGCGAGATCGCCGCTTTCTGCGAGGCGGGCGTGTACTCGCTGGCCGACGCCGTGGACGTCGTGCTGCAGCGCAGCCGGCTCCAGCAGAAGCTCGTCGGCACCGGCACGATGCTCGCCGTCGGCCTGACCGAGGACGACGCCGGCGCCCGCGTGCTGCCCTACGGCGACCGCGTGTCCGTCGCCGCCGTCAACTCCCCGACCGCGGTGACGCTGGCCGGTGACGCGGACGCCCTCGAGGAGCTGCGCGAGGCGCTGACCCGTGACGGTGTGTTCGCCAAGTTCCTGGCCGTCCGTGTGCCGTACCACAGCGCCCGCATGGAGGCGATCAAGGACGAGCTGATCACCGCGCTGTCCGGGTTGCGCGCCCGGGAGGCCGTGGTCCCGCTGTACCTGACCGGCCGCGAGGGGCGTGCGCGCGGGCCGGAGCTGGACGGCGGGTACTGGTGGGACAACGTGCGCGACCGCGTGCGGTTCCGCGCCGCCGTGGACGCCATCGCCGCCGACGGCCACCGGCTGTTCCTGGAGATCGGGCCGCACCCCGTGCTGGCGCACTCCATCGCCGAGTGCCTGGCCGCGCACGGCGTCGAAGGCCGCGCCGTGCCGTCGATCCGCCGCCAGGAGGACGAGCCCGCGCGGCTCCACCGGTCCCTGGCGGAGCTGCACACGCTGGGCGTGCCGGTGGACTGGGCGGTGCTGCAGCCCGCGGGCGCGACGATCCCGCTGCCGCGCTACCCGTGGCGGCGCGACCGCTACTGGGTGGAGCCGGCGCCGGTCGAGCAGGTCCGACTGGGGCACCGCGACCACCCGCTGCTGGGCCGTCGCGTCGAGGGCGCGGAGCCCACGTGGGAGGCCCGCATCGACGTCGAGGACCTGCCGTACCTCGACGACCACCGCATCGAGGACAACGCGCTGTTCCCCGCCGCAGGGTACGTCGAGATGGTCGCGCAGGCCGTCCGGGCGCTGACCGGCGGCGCGTCGGCGGCCATCGCCGACCTGGAACTGCGCAAAGCGCTCTTCGTGTCCGACACCGAGTCCCGGCTGGTGCGGCTGTCGTTCTCCGGCGAGAACGCCGGGTTCACCGTCGCCTCGGTCACCGACGGCGCCCAGGAACGCGTCGTGCACGCGGCGGGGGTCGTCCGGGCCGGGCAGCGGGGCGAGCCCGGCGCACCGCCCGACCTCGACGCCATCCGCGCCCGGACCGAGCGCGTCGCGGGCTCGGACTGCTACGCCGCGCTGGCCGGTCTCGGCTACCACTACGGGCCCGCCTTCCAGGGCATCGACGAGGTCTGGGTGGCCGAGGGCGAGGCGTTGGCGCGCATCCGACCGACCGCGGGCATCGACGCCGCCGGGCACCACGTGCACCCGGTGCTGCTCGACTCGTGCTTCCAGACCTTGTTGACGCCGCTGCTGGCCGCGGGTCCGGCCGCCGGGTCGACGGGCATCCGGCTGCCGCTGTCGATCGGGGAGGTCCGGCTCGACCCGGTGGGCGACCAGGAGTTGTGGGCGCACGCCGTGATCACCGACCGCGACGGCGGCGACCTGGTCGGCGACATCCACGTCTACACCGCCGACGGCACGCCGCTCGGCCACGTCCGCGGGTTCCGCGCCGCCGACGTCGAGAAGGCCGCCACGGCGGTCGGCCGGTCCACCATCGACAGCTGGCTGGCCAAGGTGGCGTGGACGGCGTGCCCGCCCGCGCCCGAGCCGGACCGGGCCGAGGGCCGCTGGCTGCTGCTGGCCGACGCCGGCGGTGTCGCCGACGAGCTCGCGGTCGCGTTGCGCGCCACGGGCAGGCACTGCCACCTCGTGCGCCCCGGCCGCGGCTACCGGCGTGGCCGGTGGGAGTCCACGGTGACGCCGGGGGAGTCCGCCGACCTGTCCCGGCTGGCCGCCGACCTCGCCGACGAGCACGGCACGCCGTTCGAGGGCGTGGTGCACCTGTGGAACCTGGACGCGCCGGACGTGGACGGCCTGTCCCGCACGGACCTCGACCAGAGCACGGACCTGGGCGCGTACTCGCTGGTCGTCCTCGCGCAGGCGCTGCTCGCGGGCGAGCTGACGGGCAGGCTGCACGTCGTCACGCGCGGCGCGCAGGCCGTGTTGGACGGCGACCCGGTGCGGCCGCTGGGCGCCCGGGCGTGGGGGATCGGCCGGGTGCTGTGGCACCAGGAGCTGACCGCCCACCGCGGCAAGCTGGTCGACCTGGCGCCGACCCGCCCGGACGGGCCCGACGCCCGCCGGGCCGAGGTCGAGGCGCTCCTGCGGGAAGTGCTCGCGGCCGTCGACGCGGAGGTCGACGGCGTCGGCGTGGTCGACGAGATCGCCCTGCGCGGCACGGACCGGCACACCAGCCGGCTGCGGTCGGC